>CBDFAU010000005.1:0-100783 GCA_965245755.1 Streptococcus mitis
TAGGAGATGAGGCAAGAGATTTTCTTGCCTCTTTTGAGGAGGAAGCGGTTTCGGCTTTTCGGGTCAATCCTTTAAAAGAAGCGCCAGTTTCCTTTCCTAATGCCATTCCTCAAACTCCTTGGGGACATTATGGGAAGGTTTCAGGGAAATCGCCTGAGCATGCTACTGGTTTAGTTTATTCGCAAGAACCTGCTGCCCAGATGGTGGCTCAGGTAGCCCAGCCCAGTCCTGGTATGAAGGTTTTGGACTTGGCAGCTGCACCGGGTGGAAAATCAACTCAGCTGGCAGCCTATCTAGCAGGGGAGGGTCTCCTTGTTTCCAATGAAATTTCAAGCAAACGGGCTAAGATTTTAGTAGAAAACATGGAGCGCTTTGGGGCGACAAATGTCGTAGTGACTAATGAATCTGCCGACCGCTTGGCCAAGGTCTTTAAAGGCTATTTTGACCTCATTGTCCTTGATGCTCCTTGCTCTGGGGAAGGAATGTTTCGTAAGCAGCCAGATGCTATGGACTATTGGAGCTTAGATTATCCAAGTCAATGTGCTAGCTTGCAAAGAGAAATTCTGGAAGATGCAGTAACCATGCTAGCTGAAGGTGGTCGCTTGGTTTATTCAACCTGTACCTGGGCACCTGAGGAAAACGAAGAGATTGTCAAGTGGTTGCTGGAAGAGTATAATTTTGATTTGTTGCCAGTAGAGCATATCAATGGAATGGTAGCTGGAATTGACCTGCCAGAAACAGCTCGTATGTACCCACATCATTTTAAGGGAGAGGGGCAATTTGTAGCCCATTTGCAATTTAAAGGTGAAAATCCAGTTCCTAAATTTAAGGCAAGTAAGAGCAATCTCAGCCGAGAACAAGTTGCCTTGTGGCAGGAATTTGCCCAAAAACACTTGAAGGTCAATCTAAGAGGGATCTTGCAGACTTTTGGGGATCAACTCTATCTCTTGCCAGAACTCTTGCCAGATTTAGGTAAACTCAAGATTGCTCGGAATGGCCTGCATCTGGGTACCTTTAAGAAGAAACGCTTTGAGCCTAGTTTTGCTCTTGGTCTAGCCTTGAAACCAAGTCAGGTCAAGCAGTCGGTTAAAATTGACCAAGAAGAGTTTGTAAAGTATGTGGCTGGAGAAACCGTTCAGCTGGCGGAAAGTCAGCCAAATGGTTGGTACCAAGTTTTGGTTCAAGGCAATGGTTTGGGCTTTGCTAAGGTGACTGGAAATGTTTTGAAAAATTATTTTCCAAAAGGCCTCAGATTCAAGTGAAAATGCTAGTCAAAGTAGCTTGTCTATGTTATAGTGGAAGTATGGATTTTTTCAAATTGTCTTTTATTTTAAGTCAAAATTTGTTGAGAAGGTAACTGAGTAAATTTCTAGTAAAATTAAGCTAGTAACTTCAGTTGGATCCCAATTTTCAAAAGAAAAACATAAATAAATAGTTGAAAAAATTCACAGCATTCACCATTATTTTCAAGGAGAAAAAACAGTGAAAAAAAGGAAAAAACTCGCTCTATCCCTTGCGGCTCTTTTGCTAGCAGGTTCTTTGGCGGGATGTGCTAGCTGGATTGATCGTGGAGAATCCATGACAGCTGTTGGCTCAACGGCTCTTCAGCCCTTGGTCGAAGCAGCAGCAGATGAATTTGGCTCTATGCACATTGGAAAAACAGTCAACGTTCAAGGTGGAGGATCTGGTACAGGTTTGTCTCAGGTTCAGTCTGGAGCCGTTGATGTAGGAAATTCAGACGTATTTGCCGAGGAAAAAGACGGTATCAACGCGTCTGCTCTAGAGGACCATAAGGTAGCCGTAGCTGGCTTGGCAGTCATTGTAAATAAGGAAGTTGACGTTGAAAATCTGACAACAGAACAACTCCGTAGCATCTTCACAGGTCAAGTGACCAACTGGAAAGAAGTCGGTGGGAAAGACCTAGCCATTTCTATTATCAACCGTGCGGCAAGTTCTGGTTCGCGTGCAACCTTTGATAGTGTTGTCATGGATGGTCAGTCTGCTGTGCAAAGTCAAGAACAGGATTCAAATGGGATGGTAAAAAACATTGTTTCCCAGACACCAGGGGCCATTTCTTACCTAGCCTTTGCCTATGTGGATGACTCGGTTAAACGCATGAAGTTGAATGGCTATGAGCCGATTGCAGAAAATGTTACAACCAATAACTGGCCTTTGTGGTCTTATGAGCACATGTATACCCTAGGTCAACCAAATGAATTGGTGGCAGAATTCCTCAACTTTGTCCTCTCAGATGAAGCACAAAGTGGAATCGTTAAGGGAATGGGCTATATTTCTGTCAAGGAAATGAAGGTTGAAAAAGATGCTGTAGGAACGGTGACAGCACTAGAAGGGAGTCACTAATGAATCAAGAAGAATTAGCTAAAAAATTACTTTCTCCCTCAAAGAACTCTCGTCTAGAGAAATTAGGAAAAGGCTTGACCTTTGCCTGTCTGTCTTTGATTGTCATTATTGTGGCTATGATTTTGATTTTCGTAGCCCAAAAAGGTTTGTCGACCTTCTTTGTAAATGGGGTTAATATCTTTGATTTCCTCTTTGGCCAAACTTGGAATCCTTCAGGTAAACAATTTGGTGCCCTTCCTATGATTTTGGGTTCCTTCATTGTCACAATCCTATCAGCTCTTATCGCAACTCCTTTTGCCATTGGTGCGGCAGTCTTTATGACGGAGGTCTCACCAAAAGGTGCTAGAATCTTGCAACCAGCTATTGAATTGCTTGTCGGGATTCCTTCAGTCGTGTATGGATTTATCGGTTTGCAGGTCGTAGTTCCCTTTGTCCGTAGTATCTTTGGTGGAACTGGTTTTGGGATTTTGTCAGGGATTTTCGTTCTCTTTGTCATGATTTTACCGACGGTAACCTTTATGACAACGGACAGCTTGCGTGCGGTGCCTCGTCACTACCGCGAAGCTAGTTTGGCTATGGGAGCCACTCGTTGGCAAACCATTTGGCGTGTGACCTTGAAGGCGGCTCGTTCAGGGATTTTTACAGCAGTGGTCTTTGGGATGGCGCGTGCTTTTGGTGAGGCCTTGGCCATTCAGATGGTCGTCGGAAACTCAGCCGTTGTCCCAACTTCATTGACAACACCTGCTGCGACCTTGACCTCTGTCTTGACCATGGGTATCGGAAATACCGTTATGGGAACTGTTGACAATAACGTTCTCTGGTCACTAGCCTTAGTCTTGCTTTTGATGAGTTTGGCCTTCAACAGTGTGATTAAATTGATTACGAAAGAAAGAGGAAAGAAAAACTATGCACGCTAAGAAATTAGATAAAATTGCAACAGCTGTCCTCTACTCGATTGCAGGAATTATTGTTGCCATCTTGGCATCCTTGATTCTTTATATCTTGGTTCGTGGTTTGCCCCACATCTCTTGGTCTTTCTTGACTGGCAAATCATCTTCTTACCAAGCAGGTGGAGGGATTGGAATTCAGCTCTATAATTCCTTCTTCCTTCTGGTCATTACCTTGATTATCTCTGTGCCTTTGTCTATGGGAGCTGGAATTTTCCTAGCTGAATACGCCAAAAAGGGTCCTGTTACCAACTTTGTCAGAACCTGTATTGAAATCTTATCTTCACTGCCATCAGTGGTTGTCGGTCTCTTTGGTTACTTGATCTTTGTAGTTCAGTTTGAGTATGGATTTTCAATCATCTCAGGTGCCTTGGCCTTGACAGTCTTTAACCTGCCTCAGATGACTCGTAATGTTGAAGATAGCTTGAAACACGTTCACCATACGCAGCGTGAGGCTGGTTTAGCCCTTGGGATTTCTCGTTGGGAGACAGTTGTCCATGTGGTTATTCCAGAAGCTCTTCCAGGTATCGTAACGGGGGTTGTCTTGGCCTCTGGTCGTATCTTTGGTGAGGCTGCTGCTTTGATTTATACAGCAGGGCAATCCGCTCCAGCTCTTGACTGGTCTAACTGGAATATTCTCAGTGTGACCAGCCCAATCTCTATCTTCCGTCAAGCAGAAACCTTGGCTGTCCACATTTGGAAAGTCAATAGCGAAGGAACCATTCCAGATGGAACCATCGTATCAGCAGGTTCTGCGGCCGTGCTCCTCATCTTTATCCTCATCTTTAACTTTGGAGCCCGTAAACTCGGAAGTTACCTACATAAGAAATTAACCGCTGCCTAAAGGAGAAGCCATGTCAAAATATAATTGGGATGAAAAGCATATCATCACCTTTCCTGAAGAGAAAGTGGCCCTCTCTACTAAGGATTTACATGTTTACTACGGTAAAAATGAATCCATCAAGGGCATCGATATGCAATTTGAAAAAAATAAAATTACTGCCTTAATTGGCCCTTCTGGTTCAGGGAAATCAACCTACCTCCGCAGTCTCAACCGTATGAATGATACCATTGATATTGCCAAGGTAACAGGTCAAATCCTCTACCAAGGGATTGATGTTAACCGTCCAGAAATTAATGTTTATGAGATGCGTAAGCACATTGGAATGGTCTTCCAACGCCCAAATCCCTTTGCCAAGTCTATCTATCGCAATATCACTTTTGCCCATGAACGTGCAGGAGTTAAGGACAAGCAAGTCTTGGATGAAATTGTGGAAACATCGCTTCGTCAGGCGGCCCTTTGGGATCAGGTCAAAGACGATTTGCACAAGTCAGCCTTGACCCTATCAGGTGGTCAGCAGCAACGTCTCTGTATCGCGCGTGCTATCTCTGTTAAACCAGATATCCTCTTGATGGATGAGCCTGCGTCAGCCTTGGATCCGATTGCGACAGCCCAGCTGGAAGAAACCATGATGGAATTGAAAAAGGACTTTACTATCATCATCGTGACCCACAGTATGCAGCAAGCTGCGCGTGCTAGTGATTACACAGGATTTTTCTACTTGGGTGACTTGATTGAGTACGATAAGACCTCTAATATTTTCCAAAATGCCAAACTACAGTCAACCAATGACTACGTAACAGGACACTTTGGATAGAAAGGAAACAGTATGACAGAAGCGATTTTACAGGTATCAGACCTGTCCGTTTACTACAATCAAAAAAAGGCCTTGAATAGTGTTTCCCTATCTTTCCAACCTAAGGAAATTACAGCCTTGATTGGTCCATCTGGATCAGGGAAGTCAACCCTCCTAAAGGCTATCAACCGCATGGGGGATCTCAATCCAGAGGTGACCACAACTGGTTCGGTGGTTTATAACGGCCACAATATTTACAGCCCACGTACAGATACAGTTGAATTGCGTAAGGAAATTGGTATGGTTTTCCAACAACCAAACCCCTTCCCTATGTCTATCTATGAAAATGTTGTTTACGGGCTTCGTATCAATGGAGTTAAGGACAAGCAGGTTCTGGATGAAGCGGTGGAAAAAGCCTTGCAACGTGCTTCTATCTGGGATGAGGTCAAGGACCGCCTACATGATTCAGCTATCGGACTTTCAGGTGGGCAACAGCAACGTGTCTGTGTTGCCCGTGTCTTGGCAACCAGTCCTAAAATCATTCTCTTGGATGAACCGACTTCAGCTTTGGATCCTATCTCTGCTGGTAAGATTGAGGAAACCTTGTATGGGCTAAAAGATAAATACACCATGCTTTTGGTTACACGTTCTATGCAACAAGCCTCTCGTATCTCTGACAAGACAGGATTTTTCCTTGATGGAGATTTGATTGAGTTTAACGATACCAAGAAGATGTTCCTCAACCCACAACACAAGGAAACAGAAGATTATATTTCAGGAAAATTTGGATAAGGAGATAAATGATGTTACGTTCTCAATTTGAAGAAGATTTAGAGAAATTGCACAACCAGTTCTACGCTATGGGACAAGAAGTGCTATCCCAAATCAATCGTACAGTGCGTGCCTTTGTTACGCATGACCGTGATTTGGCCAAGGAAGTCATCGAAGACGATGCAGAAGTAAACGAATACGAAGTGAAATTGGAGAAGAAATCATTTGAAATGATTGCCCTTCAACAACCAGTTTCTCAAGACTTGCGTACCGTTTTAACAGTCTTAAAAGCCGTATCTGACTTGGAACGTATGGGGGACCATGCCGTTTCCATTGCAAGAGCAGCAATTCGTATGAAAGGGGAGCAACGCATCCCAGCTGTTGAAGAAGAAATTAAGAGAATGGGGCGTGATGTCAAGAACTTCGTTGAAGCAGCCCTTGAACTCTATCTCAATGGTTCAGTAGACCAGGCCTATGAAGTAGCAGCCATGGATGAAAAAATCAACCATTACTTTGATAGCATTCGTGATTTGGCTACAGAAGAAATCAAGAAAAATCCAGATGCCATCGTTACAGGTCGTGATTATTTCCAAGTGATTGCCTTCCTGGAACGCATTGGAGACTATGCCAAAAATATCTGTGAATGGGTTGTTTACTTTGAAACAGGTAAGATTGTCGAACTATAAAACAGATTCATTCTGTATAAAAAGGAGCTTGAAATCAACTGATAGCTCCTTTTATTGAATGAAAAAAATATTTTTAAGATAAAAATTCAAAAAATACTTGACAAGCAGCTTGGATAGCGTTATAATTATACAAAATTAACAGAGAGGTTGTTTATTTATGAAATTAAAAAAATGGATATTTGTTTTATGTAGTTTTCTTGCAAGTTTCTTCTTAGTAGCTTGCCAATCGGATTCTAATGCTTCTCAGTCAGCTGTTGAAGCCATTAAGCAAAAAGGGAAATTAGTCGTAGCGACCAGTCCTGACTATGCACCTTTTGAATTTCAGTCTTTGGTTGACGGGAAAAATCAGGTAGTTGGTGCGGATATTGACATGGCTCAGGCTATTGCTGATGAACTTGGGGTTAAGTTGGAAATCTCAAGCATGAGTTTTGATAATGTTTTGACTAGTCTTCAGACTGGTAAGGCTGACCTAGCAGTTGCAGGAATTAGCGCTACTGATGAGAGAAAAGAAGTCTTTGATTTTTCAATCCCTTACTATGAAAACAAGATTAGTTTCTTGGTTCGTAAGGCCGATGTAGAAAAATACAAGGATTTAACTAGCCTTGAGAGTGCTAATATTGCAGCCCAAAAAGGAACTGTTCCAGAATCAATGGTCAAGGAACAATTGCCAAAAGCTCAATTGACTTCCCTAACCAATATGGGTGAAGCAGTCAATGAATTGCAGGCTGGAAAAGTAGATGCTGTTCACATGGATGAGCCTGTTGCCCTTAGCTATGCTGCTAAGAATGCTGACCTAGCTGTCGCAACTGTCAGCTTGAAGATGAAGGACGGCGAAGCCAATGCAGTTGCCCTTAGAAAAAATAGTGCTGATTTAAAAGAAGTGGTGGACAAGGTCATCCAAAAACTCAAGGATGACGGTACCTACCAAAAATATCTTGAAAAAGCGGCAACCTTAACAGAAGTTGAAGAATAATACTCAATGAAAATCAAAGAGCAAACTAGGAAGCTAGCCGCAAGCTGTACTTGAGTACGGTAAGGCGACGCTGACGTGGTTTGAAGAGATTTTCGAAGAGTATAAGAAAAAAGCAGAGTTGGAAGTCAATCCAATTCTGCTTTTAAATAGTTTAAAACCTTTTCCAGATTTTCTAAGGATACCTTGGCAAATTGATAAGGGCAGGCATCCAAGTAAGCCTCCTCAAAGAAATCCAATTTCAGCTGACTGTGTTTTAGGCTGGCGATTTTAGGATACTGTCTGAGATCGAGCAATAAACCATCGTGTAGGGGATAATGAGGAAGGGGACAAGGTGTTTTAGTTAAGCTTTCCTCAAGTTGTTTTTGGTAGTCTTCCTGATTGGATAAGCGAGCTAGACGGTTTTTCTCAAACAATTGACTGTCGATATAGAGTGACAGGGCTTTTTGCATGATGAGGTTGCTATCGTAGTCTAGGATATTTTTGTAGGCCACAAAGGCTTCTTTGATAGCATTTGGCAGAATGAGTGCCGTAATCCGCAGGGCTGGAAAGAGGCTGGTTGAGAAGGACTTGATATAAATGACGCGCTCCTCTGTATCCAGATAGTGGAAGGTCTGGCCCTTTTTAGAGTCCAAATCCCCCAGATAGTCGTCCTCTACGATATAAACACCATACTTGGCAGCTAAGTCAAGAATAGCTCGTTTTTCCTGCTCTGAATAGGAATGCCCCAGAGGATAGTGAAAACGAGGAATGGTATAGAAAAACTTAATTTTTCCAGTCTTGAAGTGGCCTTCCAGCTCTTCCAAGTCAATCCCATCAATGCCTCGTTCAATCGTTTGATAGTCCAGACCTTGAGCAATCAAGAGGCGATTCATCCGATGGTAGGTCGGCTGTTCCACCAAGATTTCCTTGGCTTGGCTAGGAAAGGATATTTGAGAAAGAATAAACAAGGCTTGTTGGGTTCCAGAAGTCAGTACCAGTTGGTCAGCCTTGCAGTAGAGAGCTTGGTCAAAGAGGAGTTTATGAATGGATTGTCTTAAGTCTTCTAATCCTTCTTGGTTATCATAGTAGTTGAAGAGGTAGTTTTCCCGGCCAATCAAGGTTTCATTGATACAGAGTCGGAAATCGTCATAGGCACTGGCATGTTCGTCAGTGACTTCGATTTCTAGATCCTGGTGTTGCCCTTGTTCTAGGACATAGTAGCCACTCTGGGGCTTGGCATAGAGGTATTGTTCGTGCCGTAATTCCAACAGGGCTCGTTGGACAGTATCCTTGCTACAGTGGAAGTCAAGGCTCAGTTGACGGATAGAAGGCAGGCGGCTACCCGTTGGAAAGCGTCCAGACTCGATACTATTTTTCAGATAAGCTACGACCTCTTGGTACTTGCTTTGTTTCTTCATTCCAGACCTCCCTTGATTTTGTTACATTGTACCTTTTTTTTTCTTTCTTGGCAATGTCTAGTGTGATTCTCTCGTTCACATCTAGGGGCAAATGTGGTATACTTAGGAGTAAGATTTATAGAATAATACTCTTCGAAAATCTCTTCAAACTACGTCAGCTTCGCCTTGCTGTAGATATATGTAACTGACTTTGTCAGTCTTATCTACAACCTCAAAACAGTGTTTTGAGCTGACTTCGTCAGTCTTATCTACAACCTCAAAGCAGTGCTTTGAGCAACCTGCGGCTCGCTTCCTAGTTTGCTCTTTGATTTTCATTGAGTATAACAGACAAGAAAGTGAATGGATAAGAACGTGCAGGAACCAGTGAAATTATTTCAATACAATACCCTTGGAGCCTTGATGGCTGGCCTTTATGGTGGTACCATGACAGTAGGAGAATTGCTAGAGCATGGTGACCTTGGTTTGGGAACCTTGGATTCCATTGATGGGGAATTGATTGTCTTGGATGGCAAGGCTTATCAGGCCAAAGGATCAGGAGAGCAACCAGAAATTGTAGAAGTATCACCAGATGCTCTCATTCCTTATGCAGCAGTAGTACCGCATCAAGCAGAGGTCATTTTCCGCCAGCGGTTTGAGATGACAGACAAGGAATTGGAAGAGCGAATCGAGTCTTATTATGATGGGGAAAATCTTTTCCGCTCTATCAAGATTCGGGGGGAATTTTCACATATGCATGTGCGCATGATTCCCAAGTCGACACCAGATACCAAGTTTGCTGAGGTCGCAACCCATCAACCGGAATATAGTCGTGACAATGTGGCGGGGACCATCGTTGGTTTCTGGACGCCTGAGATTTTCCATGGGGTCAGTGTGGCAGGCTACCATCTGCACTTCATTTCAGATGATTTGACCTTCGGTGGTCATGTCATGGATTTTGTCATCAAGGAAGGAATTATCGAAGTGGGAGCTGTTGACCAATTGGATCAACGTTTCCCAGTCCAAGACCGTCAATACTTGTTTGCTAAGTTCAATGTTGACGAGATGAAAAAAGATATTGAAAAGGCAGAATAGGAGAAGAAAATGACTATTCATATCATTATTACCATGTTGCTGTTGCTGGCTTTCTTGATAGGGAGCATTTGGTATGCCAAAAAGAAATACCAGATTAATCTAGCTGTCTTGGGCTTGGGGGCTGTTGCCTTCTTTGTCTCTTCACAGATTTTAGAAAAACTGGTGCATATCTTGGTTTTACATCCTCAAAAGGACGGTAGTATTGCCCTCTTGCAAGATCATCCACTTGTCTATATCATCTATGGCATAGCCATGGCAGCCTTTTTTGAGGAAACTGCTCGTCTTGTTTTCTTCAAATGGTTGGAGAAAAAGAGAAGTTTGGACAAGGCAGACGCCTTGGCTTATGGGTTAGGTCATGGTGGTTTCGAGTTGATTTTCCTGGGCCTTACTAGTTTGATTAATCTCTACATCGTTCTCTCAGCAGTTCAAACGCAAAATCCACAGGTTATGCAATTGCTGTCTGAAAATATGTTGAAAACCATCCAGTCGCTGTCTGTCTGGCAGATTTATTTGCTTGGTTTTGAACGGATTTTGGCTCTAGGATTCCAATTGCTGTTGACAGTTTGGGTTTACCAAGCTGTTCGCCAGAAGAAATGGACATATCTCCTAGCGGCTTATGGACTCCATGCCTTCTTTGACCTGGCACCATCTCTATCCCAAGTTGGCTGGTTGAGCAATCCAGTCTTGGTGGAAGTTGTCCTAGCAATTGAACTTGTTCTAGTCGCCTATGGAACCAAGGCTATCTTTTGCAAAAAATCATAAGAAAAAGGGGGGGACCTCTTTTTCTTATGCAAAAACCAAACGAGATTTTTTTAGGGTCGTCAAATGGTCTTAAAAATGGTATAATGGAATGAATTTTGTAAAAGGAAGAGTGTCATGTCAGTAAAAGAAAAAATGCTTGAAATTTTAGAAGGGATTGATATCCGTTTTAAAGAACCCTTGCATAGCTATAGTTATACAAAAGTAGGTGGAGAGGCCGATTATTTGGTCTTTCCACGAAATCGTTTTGAGTTGGCTCGCGTTGTTAAATTTGCCAATCAAGAAAATATTCCTTGGATGGTCCTTGGCAATGCCAGCAACATCATCGTTCGTGATGGTGGGATTCGTGGATTTGTCATCTTGTGTGACAAGCTCAATAATGTTTCTGTTGATGGCTATACTATCGAAGCTGAAGCTGGTGCTAACTTGATTGAAACAACTCGCATTGCCCTTCGTCATAGTTTGACTGGTTTTGAATTTGCTTGTGGCATTCCAGGGAGCGTTGGCGGTGCTGTCTTTATGAATGCAGGAGCCTATGGTGGCGAGATTGCCCACATCTTACAGTCTTGTAAAGTATTGACTAAGGATGGAGAAATCGAGACCCTGTCTGTCAAGGATTTGGCTTTTGGTTACCGCCATTCAGCCATTCAGGAGTCTGGTGCAGTTGTCTTATCAGCTAAATTTGCCCTTGCTCCAGGAAGCCATCAGGTTATCAAGCAAGAAATGGACCGCTTGACGCATCTCCGTGAACTCAAGCAACCTTTAGAATATCCATCTTGTGGTTCGGTCTTTAAGCGTCCAGTAGGTCATTTTGCAGGTCAATTAATTTCAGAAGCTGGCTTGAAAGGCTATCGTATCGGTGGTGTTGAAGTGTCTGAAAAGCACGCAGGATTTATGATCAATGTCGCAGATGGAACGGCCAAAGACTATGAAGACTTGATTGAGTCTGTGATTGAAAAAGTCAAGGAACACTCTGGCGTTACTCTTGAGAGAGAAGTCCGTATTTTAGGTGAAAGCAAGTAGAAAGCTGTAGTTGAAAAGCTGCTGCTATATCATGGAAAGGGGGTGAAAGCCTATCGTTAGTGCAGAAGAATGTAGGCAGTTCAATCTCCTACACGAGGTAGTAGCGGCCTGACAGAGCCCTGATCTGTTAATCTATGAAAAAGAAGGAATAAATGACAATTGAAAAAACCAATTATTGAATTCAAAAACGTCTCTAAAGTTTTTGAAGACAGCAACACCAAGGTTCTCAAAGACATCAACTTTGAGTTGGAAGAAGGGAAATTCTACACCCTTCTAGGCGCATCTGGTTCAGGGAAATCAACCATCCTTAACATCATTGCGGGTTTACTGGATGCGACGACTGGAGATATTTTGCTGGACGGTGTTCGTATCAACGACATTCCAACCAACAAGCGTGACGTCCATACGGTCTTCCAATCCTATGCCTTGTTTCCACATATGAATGTGTTTGAAAATGTTGCCTTTCCGCTCCGCTTGCGCAAGATTGACAAGAAAGAAATCGAGCAGCGTGTAGCAGAAGTTCTCAAGATGGTTCAGTTGGAAGGTTATGAGAAGCGTTCCATCCGAAAACTCTCTGGAGGACAACGCCAGCGTGTGGCTATCGCTCGTGCTATCATCAACCAACCCCGTGTGGTTTTGTTGGACGAGCCTCTGTCAGCGTTGGACTTGAAATTAAGAACAGACATGCAGTATGAACTACGTGAACTGCAACAACGATTGGGCATTACCTTTGTCTTTGTCACTCACGATCAGGAAGAAGCCCTGGCTATGAGTGACTGGATTTTTGTTATGAATGATGGGGAGATTGTTCAGTCTGGAACACCAGTAGATATCTACGATGAGCCGATTAACCATTTTGTTGCCACCTTTATCGGCGAGTCAAATATCTTACCAGGTACCATGATTGAGGACTACTTGGTTGAGTTTAATGGCAAACGCTTTGAAGCGGTCGATGGTGGGATGAAGCCAAATGAACCTGTTGAGGTTGTTATTCGTCCAGAGGACTTGCGGATTACCCTTCCTGAAGAAGGCAAGCTCCAAGTTAAGGTGGATACCCAGCTCTTCCGTGGAGTTCACTATGAAATTATCGCCTATGACGAACTTGGGAATGAATGGATGATCCACTCAACCCGTAAGGCCATCGTGGGTGAGGAAATCGGTCTGGACTTTGAACCAGAAGACATCCACATCATGCGTCTCAATGAAACAGAAGAAGAGTTCGATGCTCGTATCGAAGAATACGTGGAAATTGAAGAGCAAGAAGCAGGTCTGATCAATGCAATCGAGGAGGAAAGAGATGAAGAAAACAAGCTCTAAACTCTTTGTAGTGCCCTACATGCTTTGGATTGTCCTCTTTGTATTGGCACCCTTGGTCTTGATTTTCGGACAATCCTTTTTCAACATCGAAGGCCAGTTTAGCTTAGAAAACTATAAATCTTACTTTGCGTCACAAAACTTGACCTACCTCAAAATGAGCTTTAACTCTGTGCTTTATGCAGGAATTGTGACCTTTGTGACCTTGCTTATCAGCTATCCAACAGCCCTCTTTTTGACCCGTCTCAAGCACCGTCAACTCTGGCTCATGCTGATTATCCTGCCAACCTGGATCAATTTGCTCCTTAAAGCCTATGCCTTTATCGGAATTTTTGGTCAGAATGGCTCTATTAACCAATTTTTGGAATTTATCGGAATCGGTTCACAGCAGTTGCTCTTTACCGATTTCTCCTTTATCTTTGTCGCAAGCTACATCGAGCTTCCCTTTATGATTTTGCCGATTTTCAATGTCTTGGACGATATGGATAACAATCTCATCAATGCCAGCTACGACCTAGGTGCGACCAAGTGGGAGACCTTCCGTCATGTCATCTTCCCTCTATCGATGAACGGAGTGAGAAGTGGGGTCCAATCGGTCTTTATCCCAAGTTTGAGTCTCTTCATGCTGACCCGTTTGATTGGTGGGAACCGTGTTATCACCTTGGGGACTGCTATTGAGCAGAACTTCCTGACCAATGACAACTACGGTATGGGTTCTACCATCGGTGTGATTCTCATCCTGACCATGTTCATCACCATGTGGGTGACCAAGGAAAGGAGAGAACGATGAAAAAATTTGCCAATCTTTATCTGGGACTGGTCTTTCTTGTCCTCTACCTGCCGATTTTTTACTTGATTGGCTACGCCTTTAATGCAGGTAACGACATGAATAGCTTTACAGGCTTTAGCTTGAGCCATTTTAAAACCATGTTTGGCGATGGTCGCCTTATGTTGATTGTGACCCAGACCTTTTTCTTGGCCTTTCTATCAGCCTTGATTGCGACCATTATCGGGACTTTTGGAGCTATTTATATCTACCAGTCTCGTAAGAAATACCAAGAAGCCTTTCTATCACTCAATAATATCCTCATGGTTGCGCCTGATGTTATGATTGGTGCCAGCTTCTTGATTCTCTTTACCCAACTCAAGTTTTCACTTGGCTTTTTGACTGTCCTATCTAGTCATGTGGCTTTCTCCATTCCTATCGTGGTCTTGATGGTCTTGCCACGTCTCAAAGAAATGAATGGCGATATGATTCATGCGGCCTATGACCTTGGTGCCAGTCAATTTCAGATGTTTAAGGAAATCATGCTTCCTTATCTGACTCCGTCTATCATTGCAGGTTATTTCATGGCCTTCACCTATTCGCTGGATGACTTTGCCGTGACCTTCTTTGTAACGGGAAATGGCTTTTCAACCTTGTCAGTCGAGATTTACTCTCGTGCTCGTAAGGGGATTTCCCTAGAAATCAATGCCCTGTCTGCCCTTGTCTTTCTCTTTAGTATTATCCTAGTGGTTGGATATTACTTTATCTCACATGAGAAGGAGGAGCAAGCATGAAAAAACTCTATTCATTTTTAGCAGGAATTGCAGCCATCATCCTGGTCTTGTGGGGAATTGCGACGCATCTCGATAGTAAAATCAATAGCCGAGATAGTCAAAAACTGGTTATCTACAACTGGGGTGACTATATCGATCCAGAACTCTTGGAGCAATTTACAGAAGAAACAGGAATCCAAGTCCAGTATGAGACCTTTGATTCCAACGAAGCCATGTATACCAAAATCAAGCAGGGTGGAACGACCTACGACATTGCCATCCCAAGTGAATACATGATCAATAAGATGAAGGACGAAGATCTCTTGGTTCCTCTTGATTATTCAAAACTTGAAGGTCTTGAAAATATCGGACCAGAGTTTCTCAACCAGTCCTTTGACCCAGGCAATAAATTCTCCATTCCTTACTTCTGGGGAACCTTGGGAATTGTCTATAATCAAACTATGGTAGATGAAGCGCCTGAGCATTGGGACGACCTCTGGAAACCAGAGTATAAGAACTCTATCATGCTCTTTGATGGGGCGCGTGAGGTGCTGGGATTGGGGCTCAACTCCCTAGGCTACAGCCTCAACTCCAAGGATACTCAGCAATTGGAAGAGACAGTGGACAAGCTTTACAAGCTCACTCCAAATATCAAGGCTATTGTGGCAGACGAGATGAAGGGCTACATGATTCAGAATAACGCTGCAATCGGTGTGACCTTCTCTGGTGAAGCCAGCCAAATGCTAGAAAAAAATGAAAACCTACGCTATGTGGTACCGACAGAAGCCAGCAACCTTTGGTTTGACAATATGGTTATTCCCAAAACAGTCAAAAACCAAGATGCCGCCTATGCCTTTATCAACTTTATGTTGAAACCCGAAAATGCACTCAAAAATGCAGAGTATGTCGGCTATTCAACACCAAACCTACCAGCTAAGGAATTACTCCCAGAGGAGAAAAAAGAAGACAAATCCTTCTATCCAGATGCTGAAACCATGAAACACTTAGAAGTTTATGAGAAATTTGATCATAAATGGACAGGAAAATATAGCGACCTCTTCCTACAGTTTAAAATGTATCGGAAGTAGCAGTTAGCAGTCACGAAACGAATCAGTCAAGCTGATTCGTTTTTTAAAAAATAAAAGGCAATTTTCGTAACGGTATCTTTTTCTATGATAGTTGCTTATTTTCTTTCCCAGTAGTATACTAAGTTTAACCTTACAGAAAGCGGTAACAAATAATGAAAATATCTACTTTTTTCAAAAAATTTTCTTGGCCAGCCTTTTTGACTGTTCAGCAAACTGTTATACTATTCTCTCTAAAGGATGGTTTGGATCGACAATACCTAACAACTGATTCCATACATTTGGTGATAGGGTTCTTTATATTTGTAAATATTTTCGAAGCTATCTTTAACAATTCAAAACTTTGGGATAAAAGTTGGGATAAAAAGAAAAATGGCAGTAAGAAAAAGTATATTCTGAAAAAGTAATCTGAGATGTAGGGAATTGGTCTGATTCAATGGAGAGGATTTCCAGTTGACGCAAGCTTAAAAAAACGTTATAATAAGAAAGTTGAGAATTGATTTTCTGTTGTCTTAGTCCAGAGAAATGGCGGTGCTGCGAGCCATCTAAGCTAGAAAGTCATGCTACTCAATCATACAATTGCATAAGAATAAGAGAATGACAAGTTCATTGAATGAAGGTGGTACCGCGGTTTTTCGCCCTTCGTGATATGAGCTTGTCTTTTAATTTTTGGAGGTGTTGATGAAAACATTTCTTGTCAAACAAAAGTTTCGTCTTGGAGGCGAACGCTTCGCTATCAAGGATGACAGGGGAGAAATCGCCTATCAGGTAGAGGGATCATTTTTTTAAGATTCCCAAAACTTTTACCATCTATGATGCGACTGGTGAACAAGTTAGTCAGATCAGTAAAGAAATCTTGACCTTGCTTCCTCGTTTTGAGATTCAGCTTCGGGATGGCTCGAGTTTTGTCATTCGCAAGAAGTTGACCTTCTGGCGAGATAAGTATGAGTTTGATAATCTGGGGCTTCGTATCGAGGGCAATATCTGGGATTTGAATTTCAAATTGCTGGATGATCGCGATCAGCTGATTGCGGAAATCAAGAAAGAACTCTTCCATCTGACATCTACCTATAATGTAACGGTCCTTGAGGACGCTTATGCAGATCTAGTCATTTCCCTCTGTGTCGCGATTGACTATGTGGAGATGCTGGAAAGCCAATCACATTAAACAAGTAAATAAGGAGACAATATGAAACAACTATCTAGTGCACAAGTACGCCAAATGTGGCTTGATTTCTGGGCGACCAAAGGTCACTCAGTAGAACCATCAGTGAGCTTGGTTCCTGTAAATGACCCTACACTTTTGTGGATCAACTCTGGGGTAGCAACCCTTAAGAAATACTTTGACGGGACCATTATCCCTGAAAATCCACGTATTACCAATGCCCAAAAGGCTATCCGTACCAACGACATCGAAAACGTAGGGAAGACTGCGCGTCACCATACCATGTTTGAAATGTTGGGGAACTTCTCTATCGGGGATTACTTCCGTGATGAAGCTATCACTTGGGCTTATGAGCTTTTGACCAGCCCAGAATGGTTTGACTTCCCTGCTGAAAAACTTTACATGACCTACTATCCAGATGATAAAGATTCTTACAACCGCTGGATTGAGGTAGGAGTGGACCCAAGTCACTTGATTCCAATCGAGGATAACTTCTGGGAAATCGGTGCAGGACCTTCTGGACCAGATACAGAAATCTTCTTTGACCGTGGAGAAGCATTTGACCCAGAAAATATCGGTCTACGTCTTCTTGCAGAAGATATCGAAAACGACCGTTATATCGAAATCTGGAACATCGTTTTGTCACAATTTAATGCAGATCCTGCTGTTCCTCGTAGCGAGTACAAGGAATTGCCGCACAAGAACATTGATACGGGCGCTGGTTTGGAGCGTTTGGTGGCCGTTATCCAAGGGGCTAAGACAAACTTTGAGACAGACCTCTTTATGCCTATTATTCGTGAAGTGGAGAAATTGTCTGGTAAGGTCTATGACCAAGATGGCGACAACATGAGCTTTAAGGTCATCGCTGACCACATCCGTTCCCTTTCATTTGCCATCGGTGATGGTGCGCTTCCAGGAAATGAAGGTCGTGGTTATGTCCTTCGTCGTCTTCTCCGTCGTGCCTCTATGCATGGTCAAAAATTGGGCATCAACGAGCCTTTCCTTTATAAACTCGTTCCAACTGTTGGAAAAATCATGGAAAGTTACTACCCAGAAGTGCTTGAAAAACGTGACTTTATTGAGAAAATCGTTAAGAGCGAGGAAGAGTCATTTGCGCGTACCCTTCACTCAGGTCAACACTTTGCCCAAGGCATTGTAGCTGACTTGAAAGAAAAAGGTCAATCTGTCATTGCTGGTCAAGATGTATTCAAACTTTATGACACTTATGGATTCCCAGTTGAATTGACTGAAGAAATCGCTGAAGAAGCTGGTATGACTGTGGACCGTGAAGGTTTTGAAGCAGCTATGAAAGAACAGCAAGAACGTGCACGTGCCTCAGCTGTCAAGGGTGGCTCAATGGGTATGCAAAATGAAACCCTTCAAAACATCACCGTAGAAAGTGTCTTCAACTACAATGCTAGCCAATTGTCTTCTAAATTGGTAGCTATCGTGGCTGACAATGAAGAAGTAGAAGCTGTGTCAGAAGGAAATGCCTTACTTATCTTTGCGGAAACGCCATTCTACGCTGAAATGGGTGGACAAGTTGCTGACCACGGACAAATCTTGGATGAGTCAGGTAAGGTCGTGGCTACTGTGACAAATGTTCAAAAAGCACCAAACGGACAAGCTCTTCACACGGTTGAAGTTCTTGCACCGCTTGCCTTAAACCAAGAATATACCTTGGCAATTGATACCAATCGTCGTCACCGTGTCATGAAAAACCACACTGCGACTCACTTGCTTCACGCTGCCCTTCATAATATCCTTGGAAACCACGCAACACAAGCAGGATCTCTTAACGAAGTTGAATTCCTTCGCTTTGACTTTACTCACTTCCAAGCAGTAACTGCAGAAGAATTGCGTGCCATTGAACAGCAAGTCAACGAAAAAATCTGGGAAGCTCTTGAAGTGAAGACAGTTGAAACTGATATTGACACTGCTAAAGAAATGGGAGCTATGGCCCTCTTTGGTGAGAAATACGGTAAAAAAGTCCGTGTTGTTACTATCGGTGACTACTCTATCGAGCTTTGTGGTGGTACCCACGTTGGCAACACTTCTGAAATTGGCCTCTTCAAGATTGTCAAAGAAGAAGGGATTGGATCAGGAACTCGCCGTATCTTAGCAGTGACTGGTAAGGAAGCCTTTGAAGCCTACCGTGAACAAGAGGACGCTCTTAAAGCTGTCGCAGCAACCTTGAAAGCACCTCAAGTCAAGGAAGTTCCTCACAAAGTAGAAGGACTTCAAGAACAACTTCGTCAATTGCAAAAAGAAAATGCTGAATTGAAAGAAAAAGCCGCAGCTGCAGCCGCAGGCGATATCTTCAAGGATGTGAAGGAAGTCAATGGCCACCGTTACATTGCTAGTCAAGTTTCTGTATCTGACGCAGGTGCCCTTCGTTCATTTGCAGATAACTGGAAACAAAAAGACTACTCTGATCTTCTTGTCCTAGTTGCTGCTATCGGTGACAAAGTCAATGTCCTTGTAGCAAGCAAGACAAAAACCCTTCATGCAGGAAATCTTGTCAAAGAATTGGCACCAATCGTCGATGGACGTGGTGGTGGTAAACCAGACATGGCCATGGCAGGAGGAAGCAACCAAGCTAAAATTCAAGAACTCTTGGATGCAGTATCAGGTAAATTATAAGACAATAAAGATCTATCCATTTGGGTAGGTCTTTTTTGTGAATAGAAAAAAGCCAAATCCGATTGGACCTGGCTTGGTTATTATTTGCTATTATACTCAATGAAAATCAAAGAGCAAACTAGGAAACTAGCCGCAGGCTGTACTTGAGTACGGCAAGGCGACGTTGACGCGGTTTGAATTTGATTTTCGAAGAGTATTAGATTGTATTGGCTGCCCAGACACTTACCGAAGCAGCTGAGACTGGGAATTGTCCATAACCTTCCTCATCAATTGTAATTTGCCCTTGGTGGTTTTCAAGTAAATCTACAAAGGTTTGGTTAGCCCATTCTTGGCCGACAAACATAGACTTGCTGTTTTCTTGGTCATTTGAGATAAGGACTGCGATTGGGGATTGATTTTCAGCACCTGAGCGTACCCAACCGATACAGTTAGCATCATCAAAGTAGTCATTTTGTTCTCCATAGGCCAAATCTTTTCGGATGGTTAGGAGGCGGTCAAGGACTTCTTTGAAATCTTGTTGAGCATATTGCCCTGAAATTCCGTAGTAGTCGCCGTAAAAGACACATGGAAGCCCATCTTGGCGTAATAGAATGAGGGCATAGGCTGCTGGTTTGAACCATTCTTCAACAGTAGACTCAAGAGCCTGACCACGTTGGGTATCGTGGTTGTCGACAAAGGTTACAGCCTTGTAAGGCTTGAGTTCAACCAAGCTATCTGTGAAAATACCACGAAGGTCATAGTTTGCACCAGCTTGACTGGCTTCAAAGAGATTCTGGTGGAGACGAACATCAACAAGGTCGAATCGTTCTTCCGTTTTTTCAAGATAGTCCAGATTGGCTTCCTTGTCAGGATTCCAAAATTCACCAAAAACATAGAAATCCTCACCGTATTTTTCCTTCATATCACGGATAAAATTGCTCATGAAGAAAGAGTCGATGTGCTTAACGGCATCTAAGCGGAAACCGGCTACACCAGTTGTTTCCATGAACCAATCAGCCCACTCATAAATGTTTTGGATGACTTCAGGATGTTTAAAGTCTAGGTCGGCATACATGAGGTAGTCGTAGTTACCATTTTCGTTATCGACTAATTCTTCATTAGCCCAACCCTTATTGTCCCCTTGAATCAGGTAAATGCCAGACTTACGGCGTTTGGCATCGTAGTCTGTGCCTGTGAAGTGGTACCAATGCCAGTGAAAGTCATTGTAGGTATTTTGACGACCATCAAAGGTAAAGTTAGTCCAACCATTGATTGTGAAGGGTTCCCCAAGCTCGACTGTACGGTCAACCGGATCAACTTCGATGACTTTAAAAGCTTCCATGTGATCTGCCGCAGCTTTGTGATTGAGCACCACATCGGCCATGGGTTGAATTCCCTTGTCCTTAAGAGTCTGAATCGCCTGAAGATAATCATCTTTAAATCCATACTTGGTACGGACAGTTCCTTTTTGGTTAAACTCGCCTAGGTCGAATAAGTCATAGACCCCATAGCCGACATCTTTTTCATTGGTAGCCTTAAAAGCTGGTGGCATCCAGACATGGCTGATACCGAGATCAGCTAGGTGTTGAGCATCTTCAGCCAGACGCGTCCAGTGCTGACCGTCGTGGGGCAGATACCATTCAAAGTATTGCATGAGTGTTTGATTTTGCATGATGTTTCCTCTTACTTGTCAATCTTGTTCTTTATTCTATCATAAAGTATCGGTTAGCTCAAACGTTTGCGTAAGATAGAAAAAATATATTTTAACTACTTAAAATAAAGTGTTGATTTTTTTGTATCAAAGTGCTAGTATAATGGTATGTAACACAGATAAAGATAGGAGTCATCCCATGATTGAATTTCAAAATGTTAGTAAGTTGTATGGTGATAAAGAGGCCTTGAGCAATCTCAATCTGCAGATTGACAATGGGGAGATTATGGGTTTGATTGGCCATAATGGGGCTGGAAAATCGACCACTATAAAATCTTTAGTCAGTATCATTTCGCCCAGCAGTGGTCGTATTTTGGTAGACGGTCAGGAGTTATCGGAAAATCGCTTGGCTATTAAACGAAAGATTGGCTACGTAGCAGACTCGCCTGACTTATTTTTGCGTTTAACAGCCAATGAATTTTGGGAATTGATTGCTTCATCCTATGATCTGACTAGCTCTGATTTGGAGTCTAGTCTAGCTAGGCTATTGAGTGTTTTTGATTTTGCTGAAAATCGCTATCAGGTTATTGAAACTCTTTCTCACGGAATGCGTCAGAAAGTCTTTGTCATCGGGGCACTCTTGTCTGATCCTGATATTTGGGTTTTGGACGAACCCTTGACTGGTTTGGATCCTCAGGCTGCCTTTGATTTGAAGCAGATGATGAAGGAACATGCACAAAAAGGGAAGACGGTCTTGTTTTCAACTCATGTCCTAGAGGTAGCCGAGCAAGTCTGTGATCGGATTGCCATTTTGAAAAAGGGGCATTTGATTTATTGTGGTAGCGTAGAGGACTTGAGAAAAGACCATCCAGACCAGTCTTTGGAAAGTATATACCTTAGTCTTGCTGGTAGAAAAGAGGAGGTTTCAGATGCGTCTCAAGGTCATTAAAAAATTAGTTGATATCAATATCCTCTATTCATCTCAAGAAGCTAATCTGTCTAACCTACGAAAGAAGCAAGCTAAAACTCCTGATAAAAAGGTTGATGTGTCAGGGAAATTATTGCGTTCTTATCTTGTTTCTAGTCTGTTGCTACTCCTCTTATTTTCGAATCTAGTTTTTCGTTATCCTTTTGAGGAGGTTCCCAGTCTATTTAGTAATATGGTTGCTATTTTTCTAGTTATTGTCTTTTCTAATAGTTTAACAGCCTTTTACAATGTTTTTTATGAGAGTAAGGATCTGTCCTCTTATAGTCCTTATGCCTTTAAGGAATCAGAAATTATGCTTGCCAAAGGAATATCTGTTCTTTTGCCATCTCTAGTTGGACTTGTCCCTATCTTAGCTTATTTTCTGGTTCTTTATCTTCGATTAGCTCCTTCTCTTTGGTTGGGCTTACCTTTAATGTTGCTGTCCTTAGCTTTATTATTTGCCTCAGTTGGTCTAGGGATGGTCTTGGCAGTCCATTTTTTGGCTCAGACAGCATTTTTCAGAAAGCACCAGTCTCTTTTATCTAATGTCATGATTGGTCTAGGGCTATTATTCCCTATGATACTGGTTTTCTATTCAAATTCAGGAGCTAGTATAGAGACAGTTAGAGAAGTCCCAACCCTCTTTTATCCTCTTCATATCTTTTATAAAATAGCAGTAGAGCCTTTTTCTTTTGAATCCATCTTTGGATTACTTGCTTGGATAGTAGCAACTGTTTTGCTACTTTATCTAACAAAAAAGAAGGTTGTTCCTCAATTTTATCAAGTTGTTATGACCAACAGTGAAGAAAAAATCAGAAAAGAGCGTCGTAGCAAACAAAGCATTTCCATAACTAAAAAAGGTTTTTTCCGTATGGTGTTACGCTACAACCTCTCCCTCTTGGGACAGGGGACTAGCTTGGTAACAGTGCTTTTTACAAGTACTTTCCTGCCTTATTTCTTTATGATAGGCTTAATATTTAAGATTAGGGACTCACAGCTTGTTCCAGAAATAACTGCCGAATACTGGTTGCCCTTGTTTTTTGTGGGAGTGTTTATAGCAGTTTTAAATAACAATATCACAAGTCTATCTTCAATCGGGTTATCTCTGGAGAGGGAAAATTTTGATTTTCTTAAGAGTTTGCCTTTTGATTTTGCTCGTTATGTGAAAGTGAAATTTTGGATTATATTTGCAGTTCAGTCCCTCTTACCTATCTTGACTTTACTTGGTCTTTCCCTTTATTTAGGATTGCCCATTCTTTCGATGATTTACCTTCTTGTGGCATGGTTCCTTGCTAGTGTCATCCTTTCTTGCTATCATTATTTTAAGGATGTGAAAAATCTGTCAACCAATTGGAGTAGTATTACAGACTTGGTGAATCGTTCAAATGGTATAGTCGCAATAGTTTTATTGTTTATATATAGTGCAATCCTAATGGCCCTTGTAATTGGGAGCTTATTCTTGGTTCAGTCTCTCTCCCCTATCCTTGCCATTAGCTTGGGAGTAGGAGCTCTTATCCTCTTGCTTGCTCTTGCTATTTTTGGCTATCATTACTACCTGTCACGCATATTGACAGAAATAGAAAAAAGATGAGCTAGTTGATCGCTTGCTTGATAAATTTTTAAAAAGAAATGCTCCTCCACGATGGAAGAGCATCTTTTATTGTGATTTTGATTCGGTTTCTGCCGACTCTGGATGGAGTTCTTGGTAACTTGGTGCCTTGAAAAGGTCAGCACTGGTCTTACCTTGTCGTTGGCTAAAGAGACTGGTTGATTGACTACCTTTTTCCTGTTCAATCTTTTGCAGAATTGGCAAGGAATTGAGGTAAGAAATACTTTCTGTATCAACTTTTCCAAGATGATCTGCTTGGTAGAAACGTATCAAATCGCCAGTTTGAATCTGGTCGCTGATTTTCAGCTGTTGGCTGGCTGCCTGCCGAACGATTTCTAGTTCAGTCTGAGCTTGTTCATCAAGGTTACTGATTTCAAGACCGCTTTCAGTATAGTAGGTTCGTCCGTCATAACTGGTGTATTTAGGTGTGACGAAGGAATTGGCAGTTCGAAAGGCAATGATTTCTTGATGATCTGGAGACAGAAGGTCTTGGCCGACTTGAAGGAGGGAATTGGACTCAATACCAAGGAGGTGTTCGAGAGTCGGTAAGATATCGATTTGTCCACCGTAGGTATTGATGATTTGTCCTTTTTCATAGCCAGGCATGAACACCATAAAAGGCACTCGTTGCAACATAGCATTGTCGTAATTCGACCAGTTCTCAGAAGTCTTGCCAATCAAGGGAGCCAGGTCAGGATTGCGGGAGTTAGAAATTCCATAATGGTCTCCGTAGATGACGATGATGGATTTTTCATAGAGGCCACTTTCTTTGAGATAGTCAAAGAAGGCCTTGATGGCGCTATCCAGATAGTTGGCTGTTTGGAAGTAGCCATTGATGGTTTCATCTTTGGTTTTAGCCAAGGGGAAACCAAGCTCATCGCCTGTCAGATTGCTTGCATAGGGATAGTGATTAGACACCGTGATATACTTGGCATAAAAAGGCTGCTGCAAGTGCTCTAGATACTGGATAGAATCTTTCATCATGATTTTATCATTTAAACCATATTGGAAAGAGTTGCTACTGTCTTGCTTAGTAAAATAGGAAGCGTCAAAGAAGTATTGGTAGCTCCACTGTTTGTAGGTTGCATTTCGGTTCCAGAAGGTCCCGATATTACCGTGAAAGACTGCACTTGATTGGTAGCCATTTTTCGATAGGATAAAAGGAGCTGCCTGCTGGGTATTGGTACCACCATAATTGACCATAAAGGAACCTTGGTCAAGTCCAAACAAACCAGTCTCCAGCATGGTTTCCGCATCTGAGGTCTTACCAGCCTTGACTTGGTTAAAGATATTCGAAAAGGCTAGGGTTGATTGCGAATGGTAGAGGGAATTAAGGAAGGGAGTGACTTCATGCTCAGTTCCATCTATGTTGAGTTTATAGTCCAGTAGGAATTGCTGGAAACTTTCCAAGTGGAGATAAATCACATTTTTCCCTTTGGCCAAGCCAAAATAGTCTGGATTGGGCTTAGCAGAATGTTCTTGAATATAGTCTGTGATAGGTTGAAGGTCGGTCTCAGAGGCCTTGGCACGTTCTTTGTTGGCGCTATAGGACTGGTTGGCACTATAGCCTAAAAATGCTGGCAAACTAAGGGCACGAACAATATAATAATTAGAAAATCCTCGTGACAGGAGATCGGGACGCTCAATTTCAGCCAAGAAAAGGTTAGCTGAAAAGAGCAGGGCCGAGAGAGCAGTGATGGCAACACTGGAGCGGAATTTGAAAGGTCTCCTATCCAACTGGATGAATTTTTTATAGAAAAGGAAAGCCAGCAGTGGGAAATCCATAAAATAGATGAAATCCCAAAAGCGCAGTAACTCTAGTTCCGCAGTACCAACAGATACCTTGCTGACCACTTTCATGGTATTGGCCGTGATAAAGTCGCTAAATTCTCGATAGTAAAAGACATTGGAATAGAGCCAAATGAATAAAAGGCTATAAATAGCTATACTCAGGCCATAAAAGATCTTGGTTGACCGAGCATAGAAGGCTAGAGCCAGCAGGAGGAGTCCCAAAGGAAGGGGATTGAAAAAAGCGATAAAGGCAAGGTAATTCCCTTGCAACTTGCCCAATTGAATATCTAAATTAAAGTCAACGGTATAGGCTAATAAGGTTTTGAGCCAATAGAGGATTAAAAGGGTTAGGACAAAACCCAGTCTGGTACCCATGGCTTTTTGGATTTTGCTAAAATTGATTCTCACACAATTACTTCCTAAGTTTTTATTAGTATTAGTATACCATTTTTTAAAACTAGAGTAAAAAAGCAAGGGTAGTTTCTTTTTTGAGAATTGTCACAAAATTTGCTATAATAGGGACTATGAATAGAATAAGAGTCAACAAACGGGTTGAAAAAAAGCTTTCCAAGGGGCTTGTTTTACTAGAAGCCAGCGATCTTGAGAATATCAGTCTCAAGGATCAGGAAGTAGAAGTTCATAGTCAAGATGGAAACTTTCTTGGTACTGCCTACCTTTCTCAGCAAAACAAGGGCTTGGGCTGGTTTGTGAGCACAGACAAGGTGACCTTCAATCAAGCTTTCTTTGAAGCACTGTTTAGACAAGCTAAAGAAAAGAGAAGTGCCTACTATCAAGATGATTTGACTACTGCCTTTCGTCTCTTTAACCAAGAGGGAGATGGCTTTGGCGGTCTGACAGTGGACCTTTATGGCGACTATGCTGCCTTTTCTTGGTATAACTCTTATGTTTATCAGATTCGCAAGGTTATCTCAGATGCTTTTAGACAGGTTTTTCCTGAGGTTTTAGGAGCATATGAGAAGATCCGTTTTAAGGGTTTGGACTATGAATCTGCCCATGTTTATGGTCAAGAAGCACCTGACTTCTTCACTGTTTTGGAAAATGGTGTTCTGTATCAAGTCTTTATGAACGATGGCTTGATGACAGGGATTTTCCTAGACCAGCATGAAGTTCGCGGTAGTTTAGTGGATGGGTTGGCTATGGGTAAATCCTTGCTCAACATGTTTTCCTACACAGCAGCCTTTTCAGTGGCTGCGGCCATGGGAGGAGCAAGCCAGACTACTTCGGTTGACCTAGCTAAACGTTCACGAGAATTGTCTCAAGCGCATTTTCAGGCTAATGGAATCAGCACAGACGACCATCGTTTTATAGTTATGGATGTTTTTGAGTATTTCAAGTATGCCAAGCGAAAAGACTTGACCTATGATGTGATTGTCCTAGATCCGCCTAGCTTTGCTCGGAACAAAAAACAAACGTTCTCTGTGGCTAAGGATTATCACAAGTTGATTTCCCAGAGTCTTGAGATTTTAAATCCGGAAGGGATTATCATTGCTAGTACCAATGCTGCCAATGTATCCCGTCAGAAATTTACAGAACAAATTGATAAAGGCTTTGCAGGAAGAAGTTACCAGATTTTAAATAAATACGGTCTTCCAGCAGATTTTGCCTATAATAAAAAAGATGAAAGTAGTAATTACCTCAAGGTGATTAGTATGAAGGTTAGTAAATGAAATTAATCGTTTCAGTAATGCCAAGAAGTTTAGAGGAGGCCCAGGCTCTGGATGCCACGAGGTACCTGGATGCCGACATCATTGAATGGCGTGCCGACTATCTGCCTAAAGAAGCGATTTTGCAGGTGGCTCCAGCTATTTTTGAAAAATTCGCAGGCCGTGAGTTGGTTTTCACATTGCGAACTCGCTCTGAAGGGGGAGAAATCGACCTTTCTCCAGAAGAATATATCCATCTAATCAAGGAAGTGGCGCAACTCTATCAACCAGACTATATTGATTTTGAGTATTACAGCTACAAGGATGTTTTTGAGGAAATGCTGGACTTCCCAAATCTCGTTTTGAGTTACCACAATTTCCAAGAAACACCTGAAAACATGATGGAGATCTTGTCAGAGTTGACGAGCTTAAATCCAAAACTTGTTAAGGTTGCGGTTATGGCTCACACGGAGCAGGATGTTTTGGACTTGATGAACTATACAAGAGGTTTTAAAACCCTCAATCCTGAACAGGAATATGTAACTATTTCTATGGGCAAGGTGGGTAAGGTTTCTCGTATCACTGCGGATGTGACTGGTTCTAGCTGGTCCTTTGCTAGTCTAGATGAGGCCAGTGCCCCAGGTCAGATTTCTCTAGCTAACATGAAAAAAATCAGGGAGATTTTGGATGAAGCTTGATGGCTATACACGTTTAGCTGCTGTTGTTGCCAATCCTATTAAGCATTCTATTTCCCCCTTTATTCACAATAGTGCCTTTGAGGCGACAGCTACCAATGGTGCTTATGTGGCTTGGGAGATTAAAGAGGCTGAATTGGAAGTCACAGTGGCTAATATTCGTCGCTACCAGATGTTTGGCATCAACCTGTCCATGCCCTATAAGGAGCAGGTGATTCCTTATTTGGATGAATTAAGTGACGAAGCGCGCTTGATCGGTGCGGTCAATACGGTTGTTAATGAGAATGGCAATTTAATTGGATATAATACAGATGGCAAGGGATTTTTTAAGAGCTTGCCTTCTTTTACAATTTCAGGTAAAAAGATGACCCTGCTGGGTGCAGGTGGTGCGGCTAAATCAATCTTGGCACAAGCTATTTTGGATGGCGTCAGTCAGATTTCGCTCTTTGTTCGTTCAGTTTCTATGGAAAAAACAAGACCTTACCTGACCAAGTTACAGGAGCAGACAGGCTTTAAAGTGGACTTGTATGCTTTAGAAGATGTTACTGAATTGCAAGCAAGGATTGCTGGGTCTGATTTACTTGTCAATGCGACAAGTGTAGGAATGGATGGTCAATCATCTCCAGTTCCTGAAAGCATAGTTTTACCGGAAACTCTCTTAGTGGCTGATATCATTTACCAACCCTTTGAAACACCATTTTTGAAATGGGCCAGAAGTCAAGGCAATCCAGCGGTCAATGGTCTGGGAATGTTGCTCTATCAAGCTGCAGAAGCTTTTCAACTGTGGACAGGAAAGGAAATGCCAACAGAAGAGATTTGGCAGTCCTTAACAGAAAAATACCAATAAAGAAAAGGAGATTCTCCTATGAAAATCAGAATCGATATTCCTCATCATCCTTATGATATTCAGATTGAAAAAGGTTGTCTGGCTCAGGCTGGTCAATGGTTGCGAGAACTCTGGCAACCACAAAAGGTAGTCATTGTGACAGATAACCATGTAGCTTCTCTTTATGCAGAGAAGGTCAAGCTCAGCCTAGAAAATGCTGGTTTTCAGGTAGCAGTTTTTGACTTTTTAGAAGGGGAAGAAAGAAAGAATTTAACCACTGTCCAGAAAGTCTATGAATTTTTAGTCAAGCAAGGTCTGACTCGTAGCGATGGAATCGTGACTCTCGGAGGTGGTGTCGTTGGAGACCTGGCTGGTTTCGTAGCCTCTACCTATATGCGGGGTATTCATTTTGTTCAGATTCCGACCAGTTTGACTGCTCAAGTTGATTCTTCTATCGGCGGAAAGACAGGTGTCAACACTCCATTTGCCAAGAACATGGTAGGAACTTTTGCCCAACCAGATGGGGTTCTGATTGACCCACTTGTTCTTGAAACCCTTGGAAAGAGAGAGTTGATTGAAGGAATGGGTGAAGTTATCAAGTATGGCTTGATTGAGGATCCAGAATTATGGACTCTATTGACGGAGCTAGATGGTACTGTAGAGAGCATTTTGGAGCACGCAGAGACCTTGATTGAACATTCTTGTCAGGTTAAGCGCAAGATGGTGGTTGAGGATGAGCTGGACAATGGTGTACGCCTTTACCTCAACTTTGGCCACACAATTGGTCATGCCATTGAAGCAACGGCTGGTTATGGCAAGGTCATGCATGGAGAAGCTGTGGCCATGGGTATGGTACAGATTTCCAAGGTTGCTGAAGAAAAAGGTCTCATGCCAGCTGGCATTACCCAGTCCATCACAGAAATGTGTCAGAAATTTGGCTTGCCTGTTGACTATGAAAACTGGGATGTTGACAAGCTTTATCAGGCTTTGACTCATGATAAGAAGGCGCGTGGCAATACCTTGAAATTGGTCTTGGTGCCAGAGCTTGGTTCTGCAACCATCCACCAAATTTCTCTGGAAGAGATGAAAGACTACTTGGTAAAATAAGGAGAGTGTATGAGATATTTAACTGCAGGAGAATCACATGGTCCCCGTCTGACGGCTATCATTGAAGGAATTCCAGCTGGACTACCTTTGACAGCAGAGGATATCAATGAGGATTTGAAACGTCGTCAGGGTGGATACGGCCGTGGTGGTCGTATGAAGATTGAGAGCGACCAAGTTATCTTTACTTCGGGTGTTCGCCATGGGAAGACGACAGGTGCTCCCATTACCATGGATGTCATCAATAAGGACCACCAAAAATGGCTGGATATCATGTCTGCGGAGGACATTGAAGACCGCCTTAAAAGCAAACGAAAAATCACCCATCCTCGTCCCGGTCACGCCGACTTGGTTGGGGGAATCAAGTACCGTTTTGACGATTTGAGAAATTCTTTGGAGCGTTCATCTGCCCGTGAAACCACCATGCGAGTGGCAGTTGGTGCAGTAGCCAAACGCCTCTTGGCTGAGCTGGATATGGAGATTGCCAACCATGTCGTAGTCTTTGGTGGCAAGGAAATCGATGTTCCTGAGAATCTCACAGTTGCTGAGATTAAGGAAAGAGCTGCCCAGTCAGAAGTTTCTATTGTCAACCAAGAAAGAGAACAGGAAATCAAGGACTATATTGACCAAATCAAGCGTGACGGTGATACCATCGGTGGGGTTGTGGAGACAGTCGTCGGCGGTGTTCCAGTTGGTCTTGGTTCCTATGTCCAATGGGACAGAAAATTAGATGCCAGACTTGCCCAAGCTGTTGTCTCTATCAATGCCTTTAAAGGGGTGGAATTTGGTCTCGGATTTGAAGCTGGTTATCGTAAAGGTAGCCAGGTCATGGATGAAATTCTCTGGTCTAAAGAAGACGGCTATACTCGTCGTACCAACAATCTAGGTGGTTTCGAAGGTGGTATGACCAATGGGCAACCCATCGTTGTTCGAGGCGTGATGAAGCCCATTCCTACTCTCTACAAACCACTTATGAGTGTGGATATCGAAACCCATGAACCCTACAAGGCAACTGTGGAGAGAAGTGATCCGACTGCTCTTCCAGCTGCAGGTGTAGTCATGGAAGCCGTTGTGGCAACGGTTCTGGCACAAGAAATCCTTGAAAAATTCTCATCAGATAATCTAGAGGAATTAAAAGATGCAGTGGCCAAACACCGAGACTATACAAAGAACTATTAAGGAGTTCCTATGGCAAAAACAGTCTATATCGCAGGTCTTGGTTTGATCGGTGCCTCGATGGCCCTTGGTATCAAACGCGATCATCCAGATTATGAAATTTTAGGTTATAATCGCAGTCAAGCTTCGAGAGATATTGCCTTGAAAGAAGGCATGATTGACCGTGCAACGGATGATTTTGCCAGTTTTGCTCCTCTGGCCGATGTCATCATTTTGACCTTGCCAATCAAACAAACCATTGCTTTCATTAAGGAGTTGGCCGACTTGAACTTGAAAGAAGGCGTTATTATTTCAGATGCCGGTTCGACCAAATCAGCCATTGTGGATGCGGCGGAACAGTATTTGGCTGGCAAGCCTGTTCGCTTTGTCGGGGCCCATCCCATGGCTGGTAGTCATAAGACAGGGGCTGCTTCTGCGGATGTCAATCTCTTTGAAAATGCCTATTATATCTTCACACCTTCAAGCCTGACAAGTCAGGATACGCTTGAGGAAATGAAGGATCTGCTTTCAGGTCTTCACGCTCGCTTTATCGAGATTGATGCCAAGGAGCATGATCGGGTGACTTCTCAGATTAGCCATTTTCCACATATTCTGGCTTCTAGTCTCATGGAGCAGACTGCGGTCTATGCTCAAGAACATGAGATGGCAAGGCGCTTTGCGGCGGGTGGTTTTCGAGATATGACCCGAATTGCGGAAAGTGAGCCAGGTATGTGGACTTCCATTCTCTTGTCCAATCGTGAAACTATTCTAGACCGAATTGAGGATTTCAAGAATCGCTTAGACGAGGTTGGTCAGGCCATCAGCAAGGGAGATGAAGAGCAAATCTGGAACTTTTTCAACCAAGCGCGTGAGCAACGCCAGGCTATGAAAATCCATAAGCGTGGTGGTGTGGACAGCTCTTATGACCTCTATGTCGACGTTCCCGATGAAGAAGATGTCATCCTGCGAATTTTGGAACTGCTACGTGGAACTTCCTTGGTTAATATTCACATCAACGAGGAAAACCGTGAGGATATTCACGGAATCCTACAAATTTCATTTAAAAATGCACAGGACTTGGAACGAGCCGAGCACCTCATAACAGAAAATACCGACTATACAGTCGTCATCAAATAAGGAGAAAATCATGTCAAATATTTACGATAGTGCAAACGAACTCAGTCGCGGTCTACGCGAATTACCAGAATACAAGGCTGTTAAAACAGCTAAAGAAGCTATCTCAGCAGATGCTGAGGCCAGCAAAATCTTTACAGAATATGTTGCTTTCCAAGAGGAAATTCAAAGACTCGCCCAGACAGGTCAAATGCCAGACGCATCCTTTCAAGCGAAAATGGAAGGCTTTGGTAAACAGATTCAAGGAAATAGCCTCTTGTCAGAATTCTTTACCAAGCAACAACAATTGGCAATTTACCTTTCTGACATTGAAAAAATTGTTTTCGAACCAGTTTCAGAATTGCTAAAATAAGAAAATAACTATCATAAAGTCAGGAATTTTTAAGGAATTTCTGGCTTTTTATGATAAAATAAGTAAAAGTATTGCAAGTATGAGGTCCAGTATGAAACTAAAAACAAACATTAGCCACTTACACGGCAGTATCCGAGTTCCAGGTGACAAGTCTATCAGCCATCGTTCCATTATCTTTGGAAGTTTGGCTGAGGGTGAGACCAAGGTTTATGATATATTACGTGGCGAGGACGTCCTTTCGACCATGCAAGTCTTTTGTGACCTTGGTGTTGAAATTGAGGATAAAGATGAGATTATTACCATTCAAGGTGTAGGTATGGATGGCTTAAAAGCTCCACAAAATGCCCTTGATATGGGAAATTCTGGAACCTCGATTCGCCTGATTTCAGGTGTTCTTGCTGGTGCAGACTTTGAAGTAGAAATGTTTGGAGATGATAGTCTTTCCAAACGTCCTATGGACCGTGTGACGATTCCATTGAAACAAATGGGTGTTAGTATTTCAGGGCAAACTGAGCGAGACCTTCCTCCCCTTCATTTAAAAGGGACGAAAAACCTAAGACCTATTCATTATGAGTTGCCAATTGCCTCTGCCCAAGTCAAGTCAGCCTTGATGTTTGCAGCCTTGCAGGCCCAGGGGGAGTCTGTAATTATCGAAAAAGAATGCACCCGTAATCATACTGAAGATATGTTGCAACAATTTGGTGGTCATTTAAGTGTGGACGGTAAGAAAATCACAGTCCAAGGACCACAAAAATTGACAGGACAAAAGGTGGTCGTACCAGGAGATATTTCCAGTGCAGCCTTTTGGTTGGTCGCAGGTTTGATTGTTCCAAATTCTCGTGTAGTACTGAAGAATGTTGGTATTAACGAAACGCGTACAGGTATCATTGATGTCATTCGCGCTATGGGTGGAAAATTAGAAGTTACTGAAATTGACCCAGTCGCTAAATCTGCAACCTTGACTGTTGAGTCTTCTGACTTGAAAGGAACGAAGATTGGTGGTGCTTTGATCCCACGATTGATTGATGAATTGCCAATTATTGCTCTTCTTGCGACTCAAGCACATGGTGTGACAGTTATCAAAGATGCTGAGGAACTTAAGGTCAAGGAAACAGACCGCATTCAGGTTGTGGCAGACGCTTTAAATAGCATGGGTGCGGATATCACACCTACAGCAGATGGAATGATTATCAAAGGAAAATCAGCCCTTCACGGTGCTAGAGTCAATACTTTTGGAGACCATCGTATCGGTATGATGACGGCTATCGCGGCCCTTTTGGTTGCTGATGGAGAAGTGGAGCTTGATCGTGCAGAAGCCATCAATACCAGCTATCCTAGCTTCTTTGATGATTTGGAGAGCTTGATTCATGGCTAAGGTATTACTAGGATTTATGGGGGCTGGCAAATCGACTATTGCAAGAGGGTTGGACCCTAATTACCTTGATATGGATGCTCTGATAGAGAAGCGATTAGGTATGTCCATTGCGGAATTTTTCGTGGAAAAGGGAGAAGAAGCCTTTCGTCAGATAGAATCAGAAGTCCTAGCTGATTTACTACAAAGAGATCAAGTTGTGTCAACTGGTGGGGGAGTGGTTATTTCTCAGCGAAATCGTGACTTACTAAAGACCAATTCTGATAACATCTATCTGAAAGCTGATTTTGAAATCCTCTACCAACGCATATCAGCTGATAAGGACAATCAGCGCCCGCTTTTTCTAAATAATAGCAAGGAAGAACTTGCAGCTATTTTCCAAGAAAGACAGGCCTGGTATGAGGAAGTCGCTAGTCGGGTTTTGGATGTGACCAAACTAAGCCCAGAGGAAATTATAGAGGAACTGAGATGAAAATTGCTTATCTAGGTCCCAAGGGATCATTTTCACACCATGTTGTGCAGACAGCTTTTCCTCATGAGGAATTGCAGGCTTTTGCCAACATTACAGATGTTATCAAGGCCTATGAGCAAGGCTTGGTGGACTATTCTGTGGTGCCAGTTGAAAATTCTATCGAGGGTAGTGTTCATGAAACCTTGGACTACCTTTTTCATCAGGCTCGCATTCAAGCAGTTGCAGAAATCGTTCAGCCTATTCATCAGCAGTTGATGGTGGTTCCAGGCCATACTAAGATTGAAAAGGTTTTTTCACACCCACAGGCTTTGGCTCAAGGAAAGAAATTCATCGATGAACAATATCCAGAGGCCCAAATCGAGGTAACAGCTAGTACAGCTTATGCGGCCCGTTTTATTTCCGAACATCCAGACCAGCCTTATGCAGCCATTGCACCTAGAAGTTCTGCTGAAGAATATGGCTTGGAACTGATTGCCGAGGATATTCAGGAAATGGAAGCTAATTTCACACGTTTCTGGGTTCTGGGAGCTGAAATGCCTTCTATTCCCTTGAAATCACAAACTGAAAAAATGAGTTTGGCCTTGACCTTACCTGACAACCTTCCAGGTGCACTTTATAAGGCCCTGTCGACCTTTGCTTGGAGAGGAATTGACCTGACAAAAATTGAAAGTCGACCACTCAAGACAGCACTGGGAGAATACTTTTTCATTATCGATGTGGACTATGCTGATAAGAATTTGGTCCACTTTGCCCAAAAAGAATTAGAAGCGATTGGAATCCAGTATAAAGTAATGGGTGCCTATCCCATTTATCCAATATCAGACAATGGAAAGGAGAGAAGATGAGTAAAGAAAATCCTTTAAACCATCACGAGCAGTTACGTTATGACTATCTCTTTAAGAACATTCATTACCTCAATGAGCGAGAGAAAAAAGAGTTTGCTTACCTGCAAGGTAAGTTAAATATGGCTAGCAGTAGTAAAGCATCTCCAGAAATTCATAATGAAAATTACGATTTGGAAGAATCTTTCATGGAACCAGTCAATCAGTCTCCTCTTCCATCATATGGTAACCGTAGTCGTGCAAAAAAATACCAGAAAAGCCATTCTCTTCCAAAGGTTAAGTCCAAGAAACGTAAGATTCGTTGGGGGCGCATTTTTGCAGGATTGCTTGCTCTTCTAGCCTGTGTCGGTTTTGGCATGATTTTTATGTTCCTAAAAGGATATTCAAATGCGGATCCAAATAAACCTGCCAATGCTAAGGCAGCTCAAGTAGAAGTTTTTCATGGTCAAGATACCAAGGATGGGGTTAATATTTTGATTATGGGGACGGATGGACGGATTGGCCAAAATAGTGCTGAGACGAGAACGGACTCTATTATGGTACTAAATGTTAGTGGCTCAGATAAGAAAATTAAGCTGGTCAGCTTCATGCGTGATAACTTAGTTTATATTGATGGATATAGTAAGATTATCAATGGGAAGAAACAAACAGATAACAAGTTAAATGTAGCCTATGAACTAGGGGAACAAGAAGGTCAAAAAGGGGCAGAAATGGTTCGCCAAGTATTAAAAGATAATTTTGACTTGGACATTAAGTACTACGCCTTGGTAGACTTCCAGGCATTCGCAACTGCTATTGACACTCTCTTCCCTGATGGCGTGACGATTGATGCAAAATTCTCAACCTTAGAAGGTCAACCTTTAACCGAAGCTACAGTCGGAGATGATTTACATGCTACGGAAACAGAGTCACCAACCCAGACTATTAAAGTTGGGAAACAGCAGATGAACGGTTCAACCTTGCTCAATTATGCACGTTTCCGTGATGATGATGAAGGTGATTACGGTCGTACCAAGAGACAACAGCAAGTGCTGACAGCTGTTCTGCAGCAACTCAAGGATCCAACCAAACTCTTTACTGGATCAGAAGCACTAGGTAAGGTCTTTGGGATGACCTCTACGAATGTTCCCTATAGTTTCTTATTGACCAATGGTTTATCCTTCCTAGATGGAGCGCAAAATGGCATTGAAAGATTAACAGTTCCAGAACTAGGTGATTGGATCGATGCCTATGATGTCTATGGAGGACAGGCACTCTTAGTAGACCAAAATAAATATCAAACCAAGCTCGCTCAAATGGGAATGAGATAAGACAAGACAGAAAAAATCAAGGTTCGAACCACCAGTAAAATAGTGGTTTGAACTTTGATTTTTCTTAGTGTCTGATGGATTTTTAAGGCTTTTTTATGGTATAATAAAACGATATAACTCGTTATTGAACAGAAGAGGAGAGACATGAGTGATTTGAAAGCGATTCAGGCTCGTAGTCTGGAAATGGCTGAATATTTCGTCGCATTTTGTAAAGAACATGATTTGCTTTGTTATCTTTGTGGTGGAGGTGCTATTGGTGCCCTTCGAAACAAGGGTTTCATTCCTTGGGATGATGATCTAGATTTTTTTATGCCCCGTAAGGATTATGAAAAATTGGCAGAATTATGGCCTCGTTATGCAGATGAGCGTTATTTCTTGTCAAAGAGTAACAAGGATTTTGTCGACCGCAATCTTTTTATTACTATTCGTGACAAGGAAACTACCTGTATTAAACCTTACCAGCAAGATTTGGATTTGCCACATGGTTTGGCTTTGGATGTTTTGCCTTTGGATTATTATCCGAAAAATCCAGCTGAGAGAAAGAAACAGGTTCGCTGGGCCTTGATTTATTCACTCTTTTGTGCCCAAACTATTCCAGAAAAGCATGGTGCACTTATGAAATGGGGAAGCCGTATTTTACTGGGGATGACTCCCAAATCTCTCCGTTATCGTATTTGGAAAAAAGCTGAGAAAGAAATGACCAAGTATAGTCTGGATGAGAGCGATGGCATCACAGAATTATGCTCAGGTCCTGGCTACATGAGAAACAAGTACCCAATCGCATCCTTTGAAGATAATCTCTTCTTGCCATTTGAAGAGACAGAGATGCCCGTTCCAGTTGGCTATGATGCCTATCTCAGCACAGCTTTTTGTGATTATATGACACCTCCACCAGCAGATAAGCAGTTACCACATCATGATGCTGTCATCGCTGATATGGATAAGAGTTATAGAGAGTACAAGGGAGAATATGGTGGATAAGAAAAAAATATTATTTTTTATGTGGTCTTTTTCTTTCGGGGGTGGCGCAGAGAAGATTCTGTCGACAATTGTTTCAAATCTAGATCCAGAAAAGTATGATATTGATATTCTTGAAATGGAACATTTTGATAAGGGATACGAATCTGTTCCCAAGCATGTGCGCATTTTAAAATCCCTTCAGGATTATCGCCAAGCCAGATGGATTCGAGCTCTTTTGTGGAGAATGAGAATTTATTTTCCAAGGTTGACACGTCGCTTACTGGTGAAAGATGACTATGATGTTGAAGTTTCTTTTACTATTATGAATCCTCCACTTTTGTTCTCTAAAAGAAAAGAAGTCAGGAAAATTTCTTGGATTCATGGAAGTATCGAAGAATTTCTTAAGGATAGCTCCAAGAGAGAATCACATAGACGCCAGTTGGATGCTGCGGATACCATTGTAGGGATTTCAAAAAAGACCAGTAATTCTATCAAGGAAGTTTATCCAGATTATGCTTCGAAATTACAGACGATCTACAATGGATATGATTTTAAAACAATTTTAGAAAAATCTCAAGAGAAGATCGATATCGAGATTGCGCCTCAAAGTATCTGTACTATCGGACGGATTGAGGAAAATAAGGGTTCTGACCGTGTGGTGGAAGTGATGAGGTTATTACACCAAGAGGGAAAAAACTATCATCTCTACTTCATAGGGGCTGGTGACATGGAGGAGGAACTAAAAAATCGCGTCAAAGAGTATGAGCTTGAAGACTATGTACATTTCCTTGGTTATCAAAAAAATCCTTACCAGTATTTATCTAAGATGAAAGTTCTCTTGTCTATGTCTAAACAAGAAGGCTTTCCTGGAGTGTATGTAGAGGCCTTGAGTCTAGGACTTCCTTTTGTTTCTACGGATGTCGGAGGGGCTGAGGAGTTATCTCAAGAAGGACAATTTGGACAAATCATTGAGAGCAATCAAGAGGCGGCTCAGGCAATTATTGACTACATGACTTCTGCCTCAAACTTCGATGTCAATGAGGCTAGCCAATTCATTCAGCAATTTACAATTGCCAAACAAATCGAACAAGTAGAAAAACTATTAGAGGAGTAGCATGGAAACTGCATTAATTAGTGTCATTGTGCCAGTCTATAATGTGGCGCAGTACCTAGAAAAATCGATAGCTTCCATTCAGAAGCAGACCTATCAAAATCTGGAAATTATTCTTGTTGATGATGGTGCAACAGATGAAAGTGGTCGCTTGTGTGATGCAATCGCTGAACAAGATGATAGGGTGTCAGTGCTTCATAAAAAGAACGAAGGCTTGTCACAAGCGCGAAATGATGGGATGAAGCAGGCTCACGGAGATTATCTGATTTTTATTGACTCAGATGATTATATCCATCCAGAAATGATTCAGAGCTTATATGAGCAATTAATTCAAGAAGATGCGGATGTTTCGAGCTGTGGTGTCATGAATGTCTATGCTAATGATGAGAGCCCGCAGTCAGCTAATCAGGATGACTATTTTGTCTGTGATTCCCAAACATTTCTAAGGGAATACCTCATAGGTGAAAAAATTCCTGGAACAATTTGCAATAAGCTAATCAAGAAAGAGATTGCAACTGCCCTATCCTTTCCTAAGGGATTGATTTACGAAGATGCCTATTACCATTTTGATTTAATAAAGTTGGCTAAGAAATATGTGGTTAATACGAAACCCTATTATTACTATTTCCATAGAGGGGATAGTATTACAACTAAGCCTTATGCAGAGAAGGATTTAGCCTATATTGATATCTATCAAAAGTTTTATAATGAAGTTATGAAAAACTATCCTGACTTGAAAGAGGTTGCTTTCTTTAGACTGGCTTATGCCCACTTCTTTATTCTGGATAAGATGTTGCTAGATGATCAGTATAAACAGTTTGAAGCCTTTTCCCAAATTCATTGTTTCTTAAAAGGCCATGCCTTTGCTATTTTTAGGAATCCAATTTTCCGTAAGGGGAGAAGAATTAGTGCTTTGGCTCTATTCATAAATATTTCCTTATACCGATTCTTATTACTGAAAAATATTGAAAAATCTAAAAAATTACATTAGAACGGGGGTGAGCAAGTGATTGATGGAAAACGATTATTATTTAGTTTGACCATAGTCAGCTATGCCTTGACGCTAGTAAGTGGAATTGTGTATCTGTTTAATAATAACAATGTTAGCTTGCTTTCTACTTTATTGTTCCTACTGGTTAGTAGCTCAATTGCTTGTTGGAATGATATCAAGTATTACTTAATCCATTTTATTTTCTTTTTAACTATTTTTGTATTTCTAGTATCAAGGCCGACCATTGATTACTTTAGGGATGGTGCTTTAGATACCTATCATCCCATAGCATATCGTTTTGCCTTTATAGTCGTCATGGTTTCGATATTGGGATTGACCACAGGGGGGCTCCTAGCTCGCTATTTTATAGCTAGAAAGAAAATACAAGTACCGACGATAGGAAGTTCTCTAAAAGAGGTTTACATCAAGCGGTTGCGCTTTGTATCGCTAGGAGTTTTTCTTCTAACCTATCCATTCTATCTACTTCGGTTATTTGAACGGCTCTTGTATCGCTCGCAGACGTCCTACTATGCCTACTATGCAAATTTCGAAAGTAAACTGCCTTATTTTACCTATATCTTATCAACATTTACAGTCTATGCAATGTGTATGTATTTGGCAACTAAGCCAAAGAAATTGCAGGCAACAGCAGTGCTTGTCTCCTTTATTGCAGCTAATACCATTCATTTGGCAATCGGGACACGCAATCCCTTTATTTTAAGTATTCTATTTGCTTTTGTTTATTACTTTATGCGGGAGCAAACAGAAAAGGGAAAATGGATTGGATTTAAAGAAAAGTTAGCGATTTTTGTAGGTTCTCCTATTCTCATGTTAGCGATGGGAATACTCAATTATGTACGGGATAATGTCCAGGTTTCCCATACAGGTTTCTGGGATATCCTGCTTGACTTTATCTATAAACAAGGAACCAGTTTTGGTGTTTTGGCTCGAGGCTTTCTATTTAACAGTAGCCTCCCTTACCGAGATTTACGCAATTTTACTTTTGGTCCTGTTATTGATTATTTTGCAAGGGGAAGTTTAGGGGCCATTTTCGGAGGAAAAGCCTTTGAACATACAACCAATAGTGTGGAACTAGCTATTGATAGTAATAGTTATGCCCATAATCTATCCTATCTTGTCTTGAACAAGGAATACTTGAAAGGACATGGTATTGGAAGTAGCTATATTATGGAGTTGTATACCGACTATGGTATGATAGGAGTCTTTCTACTTAGTCTCTTGCTAGGCATGTTATTCATAGCCATGCTGCAAGTAGCCTATCGTTCAAGAACAATCCTATTTGCCTTGTCCCTACTCATCTTGAATAATCTATTCTTTATGCCAAGAAGTAGCTTTTCAGAAAGTTTCTTCAATTTATTTACAATGCAATTCTGGGGAATTGTTCTTGTGATTATATTCGTAGCGAAAATGCTTACAAAAGAAAACCAGTATCTACTACACAAAGGAGAAAAAAATCATGTTTGAACATTATTCAGTAGCTGATTTGTTTGCAAATCTATACAAAAAACGAAAAGCAAATATTCTAGCTCTCATCGCTTTATTTGCTATCATTGCTGTACCATTTACAATTAAAGCAGTTAAGAATAAAAACACTGTCAAAGACACAACAAGTTATTCAACTTATATCAGCTATAAAATTACACCTCCGGAAGATTCAGCCAAAACGATTTTGAATCATCAAATTGGTGGGTATAGTGATTTTTATGGGAAATTAATTGAAGGGAATTTAAATGGAGCTTATCTTTTCAATGATGTAGAACCGAGTGAGTTGAAAAAAATTGCCAGTGAATTGGATACGACAGAGTCAACCTTGAAAAATTCTACAAGCGACTATTGGTGGAAAAAATTGACCGTCTATTCTATGATTGACGATGCAGGGGTTAGTGTGAAAATTTTGACACCAAGTAAAGACGCCAATGACTTGTTAGAGAAAAAGATTGATGCACTGGTTGATAAATTTAAAAATACTTATGTAAACGTGAAAATTGAAAAATTGGAAACCATCAACTCTAAAGAATTGAACGCAAACGGTGAGACAGCGCTTGGATTAAATGTCAAGAATCTGATTCTTCGTTTAGCTGTTATTGGAGTAGCTTGTGTGATTTTGGTTGTGATGGGAAATGTATTGATTTATCTATTTAATCCAACAATCAATAGAGCAGGTGATTTTTCTCAGTATCAAATTGATTTTGTAACAGAGATTACAACAATTGCTAATCTAGCAGATATTCTATCATACAAAAATTCTGGACAAGAATTGACTATTGTTAGCACAAATAAAGCTATTCTAGATAAATTAAAACAAAATCAAGAGACTTTGAAAGGAATGCATTTTGTAGATTTACAAGATGTACCTTCTCTTTTAGAAAGAGATGCAGTCCTTCTTGTTGAAGAATATGGAGTGACTCGTTATAAGAAATTTGAACAAAGTCTTCAAATTCTTCGAAACTTAAATCGCTCTATCCTCGGTGTAGCAACCTTTAAATTATAAGCATCCTGATACATCGTGTCTCTAAAGTTGGCGAAGAGTCGATTTTGAGGCTCCATAATATTTGTAGTGGGTACCTTCCCTATAGATATTATGGAGTCTATTTTGTTGTCTTGTTAGAAGATGGTAGTCACTGAGAGTCTTCTAGTAAAGAATATCAACAAATCCGTTAGATTCTCAATTCAAAGATTACTTAAAAGTTAATTGAAAAGACTTCTATGAAAGATATAAATCATAAACTTTCAATCTTATTATAATTATCGAACTGTAACTAAATAATTAAGACTTAATAATTTTTGTATTTTCAATCCCAATTGGAGTTCTTTGCTTTTTTAACGATATATTTGTCCTTAGTTAAAGTTCGATAAATTTTATTTGAAATCCTCAAAAAGTTAGTTTTTAATCTTAAACTTTTGAGGATTTGATTTCCTAAAAATTTTTTAAAATAATTAAAGACTAGTTGTTGAAAACAAAAGAGTTATTTTAACTAACTTTATGATATAATGAAAAACGAGGTAAATTGAATGAAAAGTATAAAATTAAATGCTCTATCCTACATGGGAATTCGTGTCTTGAATATTATTTTTCCCATCTTAACTGGTACCTACGTCGCGCGTGTCTTGGACCGAACTGACTATGGTTACTTCAACTCAGTCGACACAATTTTGTCATTTTTCTTACCCTTTGCAACTTATGGGGTCTATAACTACGGTTTACGGGCCATTAGTAATGTCAAGGATAACAAAAAAGATCTGAATAGAACCTTCTCTAGTCTTTTTTATTTGTGCATAGCTTGTACGATTTTGACCACCGCTGTCTATATCCTAGTCTATCCTCTCTTCTTTACAGATAATCCAATCGTCAAAAAGGTTTACCTTATTATGGGGATTCAACTCATTGCCCAGATTTTTTCAATCGAGTGGGTCAATGAAGCTCTGGAAAATTACAGTTTTCTCTTTTACAAGACTGCCTTCATCCGTATCCTGATGCTGGTCTCTATTTTCCTGTTTGTCAAAAATGACCACGATATTGTTGTCTACACACTCGTGATGAGTTTATCGACGTTGATTAACTATCTGATTAGTTATTTTTGGATTAAAAGAGACATTAAACTTGTTAAGATTCACATAAGTGATTTTAAACCGCTCTTTCTCCCTCTAACAGCCATGTTGGTCTTTGCCAATGCAAATATGCTCTTCACCTTTTTAGATCGTCTCTTCCTCGTTAAAACAGGGATTGATGTCAATGTTAGTTACTATACCATTGCTCAACGAATTGTTACCGTTATAGCTGGTGTTGTAACAGGAGCTATCGGAGTGAGTGTGCCTCGTCTCAGTTACTATCTAGGAAAAGGCGATAAGGAAGCCTATGTCGCACTTGTAAACAGAGGAAGTCGAATCTTTAACTTCTTTATCATTCCACTGAGTTTTGGACTCATGGTTTTAGGACCAAATGCCATCCTACTTTACGGTAGTGAAAAATATATCGGAGGTGGTATCTTAACCTCTCTCTTCGCTTTTCGTACGATTATCCTGGCCTTAGATACCATTCTTGGTTCCCAAATTCTCTTTACAAATGGCTATGAAAAACGTATCACAGTCTATACAGTCTTTGCAGGATTACTCAATTTGGGCTTAAATAGTCTCCTCTTTTTCAACCATATCGTGGCTCCTGAATACTACTTACTGACAACTATGCTATCAGAGGCCTCTCTACTTGTTTTCTATTTCATTTTCATCCATAGAAAACAACTTATTCACTTGGGACATATCTTTAGCTATACTGTTCGATACTCGATCTTTTCACTTTCCTTTGTAGGAATTTATTTCCTGATTAATTTCTTGTTTCCTGTGGATATGGTCATTAATTTGCCATTTTTGATTAATACTGGTTTGATTGTCTTGCTATCAGCCATCTCTTATATTGGTCTACTTGTCTTCACAAAAGATAGCATTTTCTATGAATTTTTAAACCATGCCCTAGCCTTAAAAAATAAATTCAAAAGATCATAGGAGTTTAGAATGAAACAACTAACCATTGAAGATGCCAAACAAATTGAATTAGAAATTTTGGATTATATTGATACTCTCTGTAAAAAGCACAATATCAACTATATTATTAACTACGGGACTCTGATTGGGGCAGTTCGTCATCAAGGCTTTATTCCTTGGGACGACGATATTGATCTGTCCATGCCTCGAGAAGACTACCAACGATTTATAAACATTTTTCAAAAGGAAAAAAGCAAATATAATCTCCTTTCCTTAGAAACTGATAAGAACTACTTTAACAACTTTATCAAAATAATAGACAGTACGACTAAAATTATTGATACTCGGAATACAAAAACCTATGAGTCAGGTGTTTTTATCGACATTTTCCCTATGGATCGCTTTGATGACCCTAAGGTCATTGATATTTGTTATAAGCTGGAAAGCTTCAAACTTCTATCTTTCAGTAAACACAAAAATATTGTCTATAAGGATAGCCTTTTAAAAGATTGTATACGAACAGCCTTCTGGTTTCTCCTTAGACCGGTTTCTCCTCGTTATTTCGCACATAAAATCGAGAAAGAAATTCAAAAATATAGTCGTGATAATGGGCAGTATATGGCTTTTATCCCTTCTAAATTTAAGGAAAAAGAAGTCTTTCCAAGTGCTACCTTTGATAAAACAATTGATTTACCCTTTGAAAATTTAAGCCTTCCAGCACCTGAAAAATTTGATACTATTTTGACACAATTTTATGGAGATTATATGACCCTACCACCAGAAGAAAAACGCTTCTACAGTCATGAATTTCACGCTTATAAATTGGAGGATTAGGATGCAGTATTTAGAAAAAGAAGAAATTAAAGAAATTCAACTAGCCCTGCTAGACTATATTGATGAAACTTGTAAGAAACATGATATTCCTTATTTTCTAAGTTATGGAACCATGCTTGGAGCTATCCGCCACAAAGGTATGATTCCATGGGATGATGATATTGATATTTCTCTCTATCGTGAAGATTATGAGCGTTTACTGAAGATTATTGAGGAAGAAGATCATCCTCGCTATAAGGTTCTTTCTTATGACACCTCTTCTTGGTACTTCCATAATTTTGCATCGATTTTAGATACTTCTACCGTTATCGAAGACCATGTTAAGTACAAGCGTCATGACACCAGTCTCTTTATCGATGTCTTCCCAATTGATCGCTTTACAGACTTCAGCATTGTCGACAAGAGTTATAAGTATGTAGCCCTTCGTCAACTGGCTTATATCAAAAAATCACGCGCAGTTCACGGTGATAGCAAATTAAAAGATTTTCTAAGATTATGTAGCTGGTACGCCCTACGATTTGTCAATCCGAGATACTTCTATAAGAAAATAGATAAGTTAGTTAAGAATAGTGTTGTAGAACAGCCGAAATATGAGGGAATGGTTGGAGTTGATAAAGAGGGAATGAAGGGTGTTTTCCAAATAAATACTTTCAAAGAGTTAATCTTAACAGAGTTTGAGGGAAGAATGTTACCAATTCCTAAAAATTATGATGTCTTTTTAACCCAGATGTATGGGGATTATATGACACCACCATCAAAGGAAATGCAAGAATGGTATAGTCATAGTATTAAAGCTTATCGCAAGATAGAGAAGTAGCACAGGCTTATAAGAGAGCGAATCTTTTGGTTGTTTATTTTGGAAAATCAGGACAGTACAATTCATATACAAAGCTTGATATGAAAATGGGTTAAAATTATGTTTTATAGAAATGATAAAGGAAAGTGTGACATACAATGAAGAATTTAAAGAAAAGAAAATTAATATTATTTATCTTTCTCATATGCACTTTAATTATAGCTACCAAATTATCATCAGTCGATGCGGATACCATTTCCGCAGGGGATGGTAATCGAATCCATTTTATTAATTTAAAATCTAAGTCAGGGAGTGATGCTATTCTATTAGAAAGCAGAGGACACTTTGCTTTAATTGATATGGGTGAGGATTATGATTTCCCAGATGGAAGTAACCCACGTTATCCAGATAGGTGGGGAATAACCATGGACAATGACCAAGTTTTAGAGGATCGATTGTTCCGTCATTTGAAACAAGTTGGTGTTGAAAAGCTAGATTTTATCTTGGGTACTCATGTCCACAGTGATCATATTGGTTCTGCTGATGAGGTACTAAAACATTATCCTGTTGATAGATTTTATCTAAAAAGATACGCTGATGAACGTATTACAACAAAATGGAGGTTGTGGGACAATCTTTATAATTACGATAATGCTGTAAAGACTGCTACTGAACGTGGTGTAAAATTAATACAAGATATCTCAGATAAAGATAGTCATTTTACTTTAGGTGACATGGATATTCAGCTGTATAACTATAAAAATGAGTATGATAGCAACGGAAATCTAAAAAGGGTATTTGATGACAATTCTAACTCAATTGTAGCAGTTGTGAAAGTAGCAGGTAAGAGAATCTATCTTGGTGGAGACTTGGATAATGCTGAGGGAGCAGAAGATAAGTTAGGTCCTGTAATTGGTAAAGTAGACATGATGAAATGGAATCATCACTATGATGCTAACATTTCTAATACAGTTAACTTTATTAATAATTTATTACCAAGTATTGTTGTTCAGACAAGTGGATCAGATATTAATCGTGAATCTACTAGGACTCTACTACGAGAAAAGAATATAAAAATAGTAAAAGCTTTTAGTCATACAAAAGATGCGACTGTTTTTGATATAGATGAAGAAGGGTTTACTGATGTTTCGAAAGTTTTCCCCGATATACCGACGGTTAGAGAAAAATGGTATAAAGAAGAAGGTTACTGGAAATATCGCTTGTTCGATGGAGAAATGACGATTGGTTGGCGAAAAATAGACGGTGTTTATTATTTCTTTAATGGACAAGGACAAATGCAAGCTGGAAAATGGTTGCATTTGAAAGATTCTAGAGAAAAGCTTGATGGAAATTGGTATTACCTAAACAACAATGGAGGCATGCAAGAAGCCGGTTGGTTTAAGAAAGACGGTTTTTGGTACTATATTACCTCTACAGGGGCTCGGAAATATAATGAATTAGTGGAAATTTCTGGACAAAAATATTTATTTGATAAAGAAGGAAAAATGTTAACAGGATTGCACGAGTTTAACGGCAAAAAAATGTTCTTTGCTAGTAATGGTGCCCTTCAATCTAATGGTAAACCTTCTAGTTGGAAAAAAGTGTTAGGAAAATGGTATTATTACGATGAGAATGGAGTCCCTTCACTTAGTAAAAAAATTATAAATGGAACAACTTATTTCTTTAATCAAGAAGGTGTGATGCAGACTGGCTGGGTTTCTGTCAATGGGAAATGGAACTATTATACAGAATCTGGAGCAATGAAAACTGGCTGGATTAAAGATAAAGATATATGGTATTATTTAGACAAAGATGGTATCATGTTAACCGGAAATCAAGAAATCAGTGGAATTCGTTACTATCTAAACACAAGTGGAGCGATGCAAACTGGTTGGAAATTAATGGATAAGAACTGGTATTACTATTCAAGTTCTGGTGCGATGAAGATTGGCTGGGTTAAGGATAATGAAAAATGGTACTATTTGGACAAAGAAGGTATCATGCAGACTGGTGCCCATACGATTAGTGGATTGCGTTATTTTTTGAGTACAAGTGGAGCCATGCAGACTGGTTGGCAGAAACTTGAGGAGAACTGGTATTTTTATTCTGATTCAGGAATTGGTCAAACAGGTTGGCTAAAAGATCATGATAAGTGGTATTATCTTGAAGCTAAGGAAGGCACTATGTTGGTTGGCCTCAATCAAGTAGATGGCAAGCAATATTACTTTAGTGCGTCTGGAGCCATGCAGACTGGCTGGAAATGGTTTGATAATCATTACCGTTACTTTGAATCAAATGGAGCCATGAAAACTGGTTGGATAAAAGACAAAGGCGTCTGGTATTATCTAAATCCTGATGATGGCATTATGTTGGTTGGCCTCAATCAAGTAGATGGCAAGCAATATTACTTTAGTGCATCTGGAGCCATGCAGACTGGCTGGAGATGGTTTGATAATCATTACCGTTACTTTGAATCAAATGGAGCTATGAAAACTGGTTGGATAAAAGACAAAGGCGTCTGGTATTATCTAAATCCTGAAGATGGCATCATGTTGGTTGGTCTTCAAAAAGTCAATGGTGATCAATATTACTTTGATTCAACAGGAGCGATGCAAACTGGCTGGAAACAGGTTGATGGTAATTGGTACTATTTCCAAGCAGATGGTTCCTTATTGAAAAATTCTACCACACCTGATGGTTATAAAGTTAATGAAGAAGGTGTATGGAAACAAGTAGTTACTGCTGATAAGAAGCCAAATCATTCTATAAACAAACAGGAAACGTCTACTTTGACTGATAAATCAGAAAATATGAATAAGGAAGATAAACAAGAAAAACAAAAAGAGGACTCAATTGTAGATCCAAGTATTTCCAACAAGAAAGAAAAGGAATAATGAAAAAATCCCTTGCTAGTAGAATAGTCTATTAGCAGGGGATTCTTTAGATTTTTATAAGATTCGTAATCTTTCTTACCGAGATAGTAGCCGAGACGTGGAATACTGACGTTGATAGCTCCACTCAGGACACTGGCAATCAACATGACGATGCTGGAAGCAATAGTGTAATAAGAAATGTAGTTTTCATCAATAGTTTGTTCGTACTGTTTTTGAGCTTGTTTAGCTAGGTATAAAATCTTCTTATAGCCACAATTCTGTCTTCTTTTAGGGTAACCGTTACAGATAAAGGGAGCTTTGTCGAGTAGAGGACAAGGAAGGTTATCGCATGTAGACTCTCGGACTGTCTGTTTCGTTTGACTTCTTTGGAAACAGTAGTTTTGTCTTTTAGAATGGATTGTCAGATAGCTTTGAAGGTTTCCCCGCGCTCTAAGCCTAATTGGATATCGTTACGGTCTGAAAGGGTAAGATGTTTATATTTTGTCATAGTAAGCCTTATTTCTAACTCAAACGTCTCACACTGAATTCCACCATAAAAATCCGTTTTAGACTAATTTCCACTTCGGTCAGGCAAGTGGAAGTTACTTTGAGAAGTTACCCTAGGGAAAATCTATCCCGACAGAGGAGCCTTCTTTTGATAAAATCGTAAAAATCTAGTATAATAGATAGAACTGAAAGTATGAGGTTACTAGCAATGAAAATGAAACAAATCAGTGATACAACTTTAAAAATCACGATGTCTTTAGAGGATTTGATGGATCGAGGCATGGAGATTGCTGACTTTCTCGTTCCTCAAGAAAAAACAGAAGAGTTCTTTTATGCTATCTTGGATGAGTTAGAGATGCCTGATAGCTTTCTAGATACAGGCATGTTAAGCTTCCGTGTGACTCCAAAACCTGATAAGGTAGATGTCTTTGTAACCAAATCAAAGATTGACCAAAATCTAGATTTTGAAGACTTATCGGATTTACCAGATATGGAAGAATTGGCTCAAATGTCACCAGATGAATTTATCAAAACCCTGGAAAAAAGCATCGCAGACAAAACCAAGGACGATATTGAAGCGATTCAATCTCTAGAGCAAGTCGAAGCCAAGGAAGAAGAGCAGGAGCAGGCTGAACAAGAAGTTGAAAGCAAGAAAGAGCCTTACATCTACTACATCCTTTCTTTTTCTAAGTTAGCTGACTTGGTGGCTTTTGCCCAGACAGTGACTTTTGAGATGGAAACTTCTGAACTCTACAAAATGAACGAACGCTATTATTTGACCATTCTAGTGGATATTGAAAATCATCCAAGTCCATATCCAGCTTGGCTTTTGGCCCGTATGCGCGAGTTTGCAGATGATAGTGATATCAGTCGTTCAGTCTTGCAAGAGTATGGTCAAGTCTTGATGAATCACGATGCAGTGCTCAATCTACAAAAGATTGGATAATCATTTCTGGAAAGCTATTTCTAGATTTTAAGAAGAGCGAATCATCAGATTCGTTTTTTTTTTTTTTTCTAGACTGAAATAGTGATTTACTATAATAGGAATTTTCACAAAATTCTGTTATAATGGCTATATTAGAAAATTTCGAGGAGACAAACATGACAGTTAAAATTGCTTTACTAGGATTTGGTACCGTTGCAAGTGGTGTGCCTTTCCTCCTAAAGGAAAATGGAGAAAAAATCAATCAGTCAGCACATTCAGAGATTGAAGTCGCTAAGGTGTTGGTCAAGGATGAAGATGAAAAGAATCGTTTGCTTGCAGCAGGGAATGACTTTAACTTTGTAACCAATGTGGATGACATTTTGTCAGATCAAGACATTACGATCGTGGTGGAATTGATGGGACGTATCGAACCTGCTAAAACCTTTATCACTCGTGCCTTGGAAGCTGGGAAACACGTTGTTACTGCTAACAAGGACCTTTTGGCTGTCCATGGTGCAGAATTGTTAGAAATCGCTAAAGCTAACAAGGTAGCACTTTACTATGAAGCAGCAGTAGCTGGTGGGATTCCAATTCTTCGTACTTTGGCAAATTCCTTGGCTTCTGACAAAATCACGCGCGTGCTTGGAGTAGTCAACGGAACTTCCAACTTCATGATGACCAAGATGGTGGAAGAAGGCTGGTCTTATGATGATGCTCTTGCGGAAGCGCAACGTCTAGGATTTGCAGAAAGTGACCCTACAAATGACGTAGATGGGATTGATGCAGCCTACAAGATGGTGATTTTGAGCCAATTTGCCTTTGGCATGAAGGTTGCCTTTGACGATGTAGCCCACAAGGGAATCCGCAACATCACACCAGAAGATGTAGCTGTGGCTCAAGACCTTGGTTATGTAGTGAAATTGGTTGGTTCTATCGAGGAAACTCCTTCAGGAATTGCTACAGAAGTGACTCCGACCTTCCTTCCTAAAGCGCATCCACTTGCCAGTGTGAATGGAGTAATGAACGCTGTCTTTGTAGAATCTATCGGTATCGGTGAGTCTATGTACTACGGACCAGGTGCGGGTCAAAAACCAACTGCAACAAGTGTTGTGGCAGATATTGTCCGTATCGTTCGTCGCTTGAATGATGGTACAATTGGAAAAGACTTCAACGAATATAGTCGTGACTTGGTCTTGGCAAATCCTGAGGATGTTAAAGCAAATTACTACTTCTCAATCTTGGCTCCAGACTCAAAAGGTCAGGTCTTGAAATTGGCTGAGATTTTCAACGCTCAAGATATTTCCTTTAAGCAAATCCTCCAAGATGGCAAAGAAGGTGACAAGGCGCGTGTTGTCATCATTACACACAAGATTAATAAAGCCCAGCTTGAAAATGTCTCAGCTGAATTGAAGAAGGTTTCAGAATTTGACCTCTTGAATACCTTCAAGGTGCTAGGAGAATAAGATGAAAATTATTGTACCTGCAACCAGTGCCAATATCGGGCCAGGTTTTGATTCGGTAGGTGTAGCTGTAACCAAGTATCTTCAAATTGAGGTCTGTGAAGAACGAGATGAGTGGCTGATTGAACACCAGATTGGCAAATGGATTCCTCATGATGAGCGTAATCTCTTGCTCAAAATTGCCCTGCAAATTTTACCAGACTTACAACCAAGACGTTTGAAAATGATCAGTGATGTTCCCTTGGCGCGTGGTTTGGGTTCTTCCAGCTCTGTTATTGTTGCTGGGATTGAACTAGCCAACCAATTAGGCAAGCTTAACTTATCTGACCATGAAAAGTTGCAGTTGGCGACCAAGATTGAAGGACATCCAGACAATGTAGCTCCAGCTATTTATGGTAATCTCGTTATTGCAAGTTCTGTTGAAGGGCAAGTCTCTGCGATTGTGGCAGACTTCCCAGAATGTGATTTTCTAGCTTACATTCCTAATTATGAACTACGCACTCGAGATAGCCGAGGTGTCTTACCTAAGAAATTGTCCTATAAGGAAGCTGTTGCTGCTAGTTCTATCGCCAATGTGGCGGTTGCAGCCTTGTTAGCAGGAGATATGGTAACAGCTGGTCAAGCAATCGAGGGAGACCTCTTCCACGAACGTTACCGTCAGGACTTGGTGAGAGAATTCGCGACGATTAAGCAAGTAGCCAAAGAAAATGGTGCCTATGCAACCTACCTCTCTGGTGCCGGACCGACAGTTATGGTCTTGGCTTCTCATGACAAGATGCCGGCGATTAAGGCAGAATTGGAAAAGCAACCCTTCAAAGGCAAACTGCATGATTTGAAAGTTGATACCCAAGGTGTCCGTCTTGAAGCAAAATAAAGAATAGAAGATAGGATGGGGAAACTCTTGACCAGAGGGCTTCCTATCCTTTTTTTGAAAAGAAGTTTATACTAAATGAAAATCAAAGAATAAACTAGGAAGCTAGCCGCAGGTTGCTCAAAACATGGTTTTGAGATTGTAGATGAAACTGACGAAGTTAGCTCAAAATACTGTTTTGAGGTTGCAGATGTAAGCTGACGTGGTTTGAAGAGATTTTCGAAGAGTATTAGTTAAAAACTTGATAAAGGAGAAATAAAGATGGCAGAAATTTATCTAGCAGGTGGTTGTTTTTGGGGCCTAGAGGAGTATTTTTCACGTATTTCTGGAGTGCTAGCAACCAGTGTCGGCTACGCTAATGGACAAGTCGAAACGACCAATTATCAGTTGCTCAAGGAAACAGACCATGCAGAAACGGTTCAAGTGATTTATGATGAGAAGGCAGTTTCACTTAGAGAAATTTTACTCTATTATTTCCGTGTTATTGATCCATTATCAGTCAATCAACAAGGGAATGACCGTGGATGTCAGTATCGGACCGGAATTTATTACCAAGATGAAGCTGATTTGCCAGCTATCTACACAGTGGTGCAGGAGCAGGAGCGCATGCTTGGGCGAAAGATTGCAGTAGAGGTGGAGAAACTACGTCATTACATTCTGGCTGAAGACTACCATCAAGACTATCTTAAGAAAAATCCTTCGGGTTACTGTCATATCGATGTGACCGATGCTGATAAGCCATTGATTGACGCAGCAAATTATGAAAAGCCTAGTCAAGAGGTGTTAAAGAAAAGCTTAAACGAAGAGTCCTATCGTGTCACCCAAGAGGCTGCTACAGAGGCTCCATTTACCAATGCCTATGACCAAACCTTTGAAGAGGGAATTTATGTAGACATCACGACAGGTGAGCCACTCTTTTTTGCCAAGGATAAGTTTGCCTCAGGTTGTGGTTGGCCAAGTTTTAGCCGTCCGATTTCCAAGGAATTGATTCATTATTACAAGGATCTCAGTCATGGAATGGAGCGAATCGAGGTTCGTTCTCGGTCGGGGAATGCTCACTTGGGTCATGTTTTCACAGATGGACCGCGTGAGTTTGGTGGCCTCCGTTACTGTATCAATTCTGCTTCCTTGCGCTTTGTGGCTAAGGATGAGATGGAAGAAGCAGGCTATGGCTATCTACTACCTTACTTAAACAAATAAATCAGAGATGGTGGGTGCTTCCCACTTTCTTCATTTCTAGAAAACGAATAGAAGGGATTTATGAAACACTTACTATCTTACTTTAAACCCTACTTCAAGGAATCGATTTTAGCACCTTTGTTCAAGCTGTTAGAAGCTATTTTTGAGCTCTTGGTTCCCATGGTGATTGCTGGGATTGTTGACCAATCCTTGCCCCAAAGAAATCAAGGTCATCTATGGATGCAGATTGGCCTGCTCCTTATCTTTGCAGTGATTGGCGTTTTAGTGGCCTTGGTAGCTCAGTTCTACTCAGCTAAGGCTGCGGTTGGATTTGCCAAAGAACTGACAGGGGACCTCTATCGCCATATTCTTTCCTTGCCCAAGGACAGCAGAGACCGTTTGACAACTTCTAGCTTGGTAATTCGCTTGACTTCGGACACCTACCAGATTCAGACTGGGATCAATCAATTCCTGCGTCTCTTTTTGAGAGCGCCTATTATCGTTTTTGGTGCCATTTTTATGGCCTATCGAATCTCAGCTGAGCTGACTTTCTGGTTCTTGGTCATGGTTGTCATTTTGACCATTGTTATTGTAGGGCTCTCTAGACTGGTTAATCCTCTCTACAGTAGTCTTAGAAAGAAAACGGACCAACTGGTTCAGGAAACACGCCAGCAATTACAAGGGATGAGAGTTATTCGTGCTTTTGGTCAAGAAAAACGAGAGTTACAGATTTTTCAAACTCTTAACCAAGTCTATGCTAGATTACAAGAGAAAACAGGTTTCTGGTCTAGTTTATTAACACCTCTGACCTATCTGATTGTTAATGGAACTCTCCTCGTTATTATCTGGCAGGGATATGTTTCTATTCAAGGAGGCTTGCTTAGTCAAGGTGCCTTGATTGCTCTTATCAACTATCTCTTACAGATTTTGGTGGAATTGGTCAAGCTAGCCATGCTGATAAATTCTCTCAACCAGTCCTATATCTCTGCCAAGCGAATCGAGGAAGTCTTTGCTGAGTCTCCGGAAGATATTCATTCAGAATTAGGGCAAAAGCAAGCTATCAGTGATCAGGTTTTACAAGTTCAAGAACTGACCTTTACCTATCCTGATGCGGCCCAGCCTTCTCTGAGAGATATTTCCTTTGATATGACTCAAGGGCAGATCCTTGGTATCATTGGGGGAACGGGTTCTGGTAAATCAAGTTTGGTGCAACTCATCCTTGGACTTTATCCAGCAGACAAGGGGAGCATTTACCTTTATCGAGATGTATCTAGTTCTCTTAATTTGGAGCAGTGGCGGTCATGGATTGCCTATGTGCCTCAAAAAGTCGAGCTCTTTAAGGGAACTATTCGTTCTAACTTGACTCTAGGTTTAAATCAAGAAGTTATTGATCAAGAACTATGGCAGGCCTTGGAAATCGCGCAAGCCAAGGATTTTGTCAGTGATAAGGAAGGACTCTTGGATGCTCTAGTTGAGGCAGGAGGGCGAAATTTCTCGGGCGGTCAAAAACAAAGGCTGTCTATTGCACGAGCAGTCTTGCGCCAAGCTCCATTTCTCATCCTAGATGATGCGACCTCGGCCCTCGATACCATTACCGAGTCTAAGCTCTTGAAAGCTATCCGAGAAAATTTGCCAGACACCAGTTTAATCTTGATTTCTCAACGAACTTCGACGCTTCAGATGGCTGACCAGATTCTCCTCTTAGAAAAAGGAGAGATCCTAGCTATCGGCAAGCACGAGGACTTGATGAAGACTAGCCAAGTTTATCGCGAAATCGATGCATCTCAACATGGAAAGGAGGACTAGCATGAGACGACAAACTGCAAATCAAACACTCACACGTTTGGCGAAAGACCTTGCAAGTCATCCTTTCCTCCTTTTCCTAGCCTTTCTAGGAACTATTGCCCAGGTTGCCTTATCAATTTACCTACCAATATTGATTGGGCAGGTCATCGACCAAGTCCTAGTGGCTGGTTCTTCACCAGTTTTTTGGCAGATCTTTATTCAAATGATCTTGGTGGTCATAGGAAATATCCTTGTGCAGTGGGCCAATCCTCTTCTCTATAATCGCCTAATTTTCTCTTATACCAGAGACTTACGAGAGCGAATCATCCATAAGCTCCATCGTTTACCGATTGCCTTTGTGGATCGGCAAGGCAGTGGGGAGATGGTCAGTCGGGTGACAACAGACATAGAACAGTTGGCAGCTGGCTTGACCATGATTTTTAACCAATTCTTCATTGGCGTCTTAATGATTTTGGTTAGTATTCTAGCCATGCTCCAAATTCATCTCCTCATGACACTCTTAGTCTTGCTGTTGACGCCACTTTCCATAGTAGTTTCACGCTTTATTGCCAAACGCTCCTATCATCTCTTCCAGAAGCAAACGGAGACGAGAGGAATTCAGACTCAGTTGATTGAAGAATCGCTTAGTCAGCAGACTATTATCCAGTCCTTTAATGCTCAAGAAGAATTTATCCAAAGGCTGTGTGAGGCTAATGACAACTATGCAGGCTATTCGCAGTCAGCTATCTTTTATTCTTCAACGGTTAATCCTTCGACTCGATTTGTCAATGCACTTATTTATGCCCTTTTAGCTGGAGTGGGTGCTTATCGTATCATGATGGGATCCACCTTGACCATTGGGCGTTTAGTGACTTTTTTGAACTATGTTCAGCAGTATACCAAGCCCTTTAATGATATTTCTTCTGTTTTAGCCGAGTTGCAAAGTGCCCTAGCTTGTGCAGAGCGTGTCTATGCTGTCTTAGGTAGCACTGAGCTGGCTGAAAGTGGTAAGGAAGTCTTGACCAGTGACCAAGTTAAGGGAGCTATTTCCTTTAAACATGTCTCTTTTGGCTACCATCCTGAAAAGATTTTGATTAAGGATTTATCTATTGATATTCCAGCTGGTAGCAAGGTGGCCATTGTTGGTCCGACAGGTGCTGGAAAATCAACCCTTATCAATCTCCTCATGCGTTTTTATCCTATTAACTCGGGAGATATCTTGTTAGATGGTCATTCCATTTACAACTATACCCGAGCGTCATTGAGACAACAGTTTGGCATGGTGCTCCAAGAAACCTGGCTCAAGCAAGGAACTATTCATGACAATATTGCCTTTGGACATCCTGAAGCCAGTCGGGAGCAGGTGATTGCTGCTGCCAAAGCAGCCAATGCAGACTTTTTCATCCAACAGCTACCTCAAGGCTATGATACCAAGTTGGAAAATGCTGGAGAATCTCTTTCTGTCGGTCAGGCTCAGCTCTTGACCATAGCCCGAGTCTTTCTGGCTATTCCAAAGATTCTTATCTTAGACGAGGCGACGTCCTCCATTGATACGCGGACAGAAGTGCTGGTACAGGATGCCTTTGCCAAACTCATGAAAGGGCGAACAAGCTTTATTATTGCCCACCGCTTGTCTACCATACAGGATGCAGATCTGATTCTAGTCTTGGTGGATGGCGATATCGTGGAACATGGAAATCATCAAGATCTCATGGCTAGAAAAGGTAAGTATTACCAAATGCAAAAGGCTGTAGCTTTTAGCTCTGAATAAGCCATTCTACTTTGAAATCTTATGGACAAAAAAAGTTGCCTTCGGGTGACTTTTTTGTTACAATAGCTAGAAAAATTGTTCACTGTAAATTGTCTTATAGAAAAGGAGCCTAGAATGAAAGTCTATCAGCATGTAAATATCGTGACTTGTGACAAAGATTTCCATGTTTATCTAGATGGAATCTTAGCCGTTAAGGATTCTCAAATCGTCTATGTTGGTCAAGAGAAGTCAGAGATTTTAGAGCAAGCTGAGCAGATTATAGACTATCAGGGAGCCTGGATTATGCCTGGTTTGGTTAATTGCCACATACATTCTGCTATGACAGGATTGAGAGGAATCCGAGATGATAGTAATCTCCATGAATGGCTCAATGATTATATCTGGCCTGCAGAAGCTGAGTTTACTCCCGACATGACTACCAAGGCGGTCAAAGAAGCTCTGACAGAGATGCTCCAGTCAGGAACAACAACCTTCAACGATATGTATAATCCTAATGGTGTGGATATTGAGCAGATTTATCAGGCAGTGAAAGATTCCAAGATGCGTTGTTATTTCTCACCGACCCTCTTTTCTTCAGGGGCAGAAACAACTGCTGAGACCATAAGCAGAACACGAGCAATTATTGAGGAAATTTTAGGATATGAAAATCTAAATTTCAAGGTTATGGTAGCACCACATTCTCCTTACAGCTGTAATCAAGACTTGCTGCAAGCGAGTTTAGATATGGCAAAAGAGTTTGCTATTCCAATCCATATCCACGTGGCGGAGACCAAGGAGGAGTCAGGCATTATCCTGAAACGCTACGGCAAACGCCCCCTCGCTTTTCTAGAAGAACTGGGTTACTTAGATCATCCGTCCGTCTTCGCTCACGGGGTCGAATTAAACGAGAGAGAAATTGAACGCTTGGCAACTTCTCAAGTGTCTATTGCCCACAATCCTATCAGTAATCTCAAATTGGCATCAGGGATTGCTCCTATCATTCAACTGCAAAAAGCAGGAGTAGCAGTCGGAATTGCGACGGATTCGGTTGCCTCCAACAACAAACTTGATATGTTTGAGGAAGGACGAACAGCAGCCCTTCTTCAGAAGATGAAAAGTGGAGATGCCAGCCAATTTCCGATCGAAACAGCCCTCAAGGCACTGACAATCGAAGGGGCTAAGGTTCTAGGAATGGAAAATCAGATAGGAAGTCTAGAAGTCGGCAAGCAAGCAGATTTTCTTGTTATTCAACCACAAGGGAAAATTCATCTCCAACCTCAGGAAAATATGCTTTCTCATCTCGTCTATGCTGTTAAATCCAGTGATGTTGATGATGTTTATATCGCTGGAGAACAGGTTGTTAAGCAAGGTCAAGTCCTGACAGTAGAACTTTAGAAGAAAAATCACGAAAAAATTTTAAAAAAAGTTTGCAAAAATCTTGCATTCTTTTTTTGACTATGCTATACTTATATACGGTTTGAAAAAACTGCCTAAGACAGTAGGGGAGCTCGACTCATAAGTATCCTACCGAGGACAAAACGTATCATGTAAAAAGAAGCGTATTGTACTTTCGTGTCTAGGTTTGGGCGCGTTTTTCTTTTGAAAAATTTCCCCAAGCAAAATAATAACGGAGGTGAACACACTAATGAGTGAAGCAATTATTGCTAAAAAAGCGGAACTAGTTGATGTAGTAGCTGAAAAAATGAAAGCTGCCGCATCTATCGTCGTTGTAGACGCTCGTGGTTTGACAGTTGAGCAAGATACAGTTCTTCGTCGTGAGCTTCGTGGAAGTGAAGTTGAGTATAAAGTGATTAAAAACTCAATCTTGCGTCGTGCAGCTGAAAAAGCTGGTCTTGAAGAACTTGCATCAGTATTTGTTGGACCATCTGCAGTAGCATTTTCTAACGAAGATGTTATCGCACCAGCGAAAATCTTGAACGACTTTTCTAAAAACGCTGAAGCACTTGAAATCAAAGGTGGTGCAATCGAAGGCGCTGTCGCATCTAAAGAAGAGATTCTTGCTCTTGCAACTCTTCCAAACCGCGAAGGACTTCTTTCTATGCTCCTTTCTGTACTTCAAGCGCCAGTGCGCAACGTTGCTCTTGCAGTCAAAGCGGTTGCAGACAACAAAGAAGACGCAGCTTAATCTTAAGCTACGCAGCGTAGCCTAGCTACGAAATCTATTATAAATTTAAAACATATTTGGAGGAAATAACAATGGCATTGAACATTGAAAACATTATTGCTGAAATTAAAGAAGCTTCAATCCTTGAATTGAACGACCTTGTAAAAGCTATCGAAGAAGAATTTGGTGTAACTGCAGCTGCTCCTGTAGCTGTTGCTGCAGCTGGTGCTGCTGACGCTGGTGCTGCTAAAGATTCATTCGACGTTGAATTGACATCTGCAGGCGACAAAAAAGTTGGCGTTATCAAAGTTGTACGTGAAATCACAGGTCTTGGTCTTAAAGAAGCTAAAGAACTTGTTGACGGTGCACCAGCACTTGTTAAAGAAGGCGTTGCAACTGCAGAAGCTGAAGAAATCAAAGCTAAATTGGAAGAAGCTGGAGCTTCAGTTACTCTTAAATAATAGAGCGACTACATTAGTAGCTTAGAAACATGATTAAACCGCTATTCTTAGGAGTAGCGGTTTTTCTTGTTTTATATAGGGGATTGCTCCAAAGATAATAATTTATAAGTATGAGTTGCCTTTTCAATAAATGGGTTATATAATAGTAATATAGGTATGGAAGATTAATCTTATAATTTATAGTTTTCATTTTAGAGGAGAAAAGATGGCATTAAATTTGTTTGATGTTATTCGTTATGAAGGTGAAGATACAAGGAATATACTTGCTTGGAGACATCCTAAAACGAATATCAAGATAGGAGCAACTGTAATTGTAAACCCTGGTCAGTGTGCTGTATTGTTTTCAAATGGAAGAGCAGTAACTACTTATGATGCTGGTAAACATAAGATTGAAGGATATGATATTCAAGTAGTTTCAGGAATAAAAAACTTTCTAAGTGGAGGTATTTCGTCTGACTCATTGTTTTTGTGGTTTGTGAATATGTATGATTTACAACCGATTGGATGGGGAACTTCTTCTCCTATAATGGTTCGAGATCCAGAAAGTGATATTCCTGTAGAATTGAAAATACATGGGAATTTCATTCCTCGAATTGTAGACTTAGAAGCTTTTATATTAGAATTTATGCCAAGTCACCCCGATATTATAACAGCTCCTATTTTACAAAAACGGTTTAGACAAACTGTTAGTGGGTTGATTAGTTCAGCTATTTCACAAGTAATATACAACCATAAGATTCCAATTCTTGATATTGAGATGCACAGTTTTGATATGTCTGTTGCTTTGTCAGCTATTTTATCCAGCCATTTTTCTAAATATGGAATTAGTATTGAGGAATTTAACATTGAGGCTTTAAAGGTAAATCAGAATAGCAATGGATATAGAGAAATCTTTAAATTCCACAAGCAAATTTTGGAAGCCAAAAGCAAGCAGGCTGGTCGAGATATTGAAGAGTATACTTATCAAGAAGAGAGACAATTTGATCTTTTAGAAGAGGCAGCAAAAAATAATGATTCTGCAGGAAATCTAATGGGAGCAGGCGTGGAAATAGCTATGGGACTTTCCTTGGGAGCTAAATTTAGCAACTTGGTGGATCAGATTGAAGATAGGAATTCATTTGACAAAGATGTGAATCAGCATCAAACTGACCTCAAAGGAGAAACAGGCTTAGCTAAGTTTTGTAGCCAATGCGGGACTGCTTTTTTGGAAGGAGCAAACTTCTGTTCTAATTGCGGGCACGAAAGATAGTTCAAATGATTGGAAAAATCATTTTTATATCAATCTTGTTTAAGCATTATCTTTAATCTTTGATTTTTTACATTTTCAAATTTACTTTTGTTTTATTTGGGAAGTCTGGTATTGCCAGAATTTCCCTTTTTCTTAGAAATTTGAAAACTATGATTTCTTTGTTTGTATTTTTAAATCATTCAATTTATGTAATTCTAAGTATGGAAATGTATGAATAAATACAATGATTCCCTGAAAGATATTAGGAAATCTTTTTAAAAGAGTAAGGGATTACTTAGACAAGTTCTATGACAGGAGGATATTGTAGATGTACCAAGTGTTTCGTTTATTAAGTATACTTTTTATGGGATTGACAAGTGCAACATTTTTTCTTTCACTATGGGCTATAACTCTATTTCTTGAACATGGTAAGCCGATTTTCTCAATAGTGACCCCTATTATTTTTTCTTTATCAGGTTTCTTTTTGTCTTCCTTTGCATTTTATAGCTTTGGTGTTTTAGAAAATATAAAAATTAAAGTCAAAGCCTTGGATGAGATATATAATGGAAAGGCTCTTTATAGAGAATATATAGCAACTAGAGGAGAAGATAGGTGAAACAGTATATTAAGAATAATTGGAAAAAAGGCTTTCATTGGTTAATTTCAAATATAGTAATACTCTGTTTTGTAGTTTTATCACTTGCTATCTTTTCTATAGATGATGGACCAACTATCTTTATATTGAAAAATCTTGATTTTATAATTTTGGCAAAATCTATTGGAATTCCCGTTGTTATCAGTTTTTTATTTTTATCATTTCAGAATGTTATCTTTTTACTAGTTGCTTTAATTATTTTATATTTATTTCGAGAAACAATTAAAGATTCCTTTTCCTTGAAGAAATTAAAACAGAAGAATTTACTTCAAATGCTTGTTTTAATCATTTTATCATCATTTTTTGAATATGAAAAATCTAGGGAATGGTCTATTCGATTTTTATTTCTTTTAGTTCCTTGGTATTTGCTTAGTGTGATCTCAATTTTGGTAATGACTTATTGTGAGTCTAAGAGACAAGAAGAAGTCAAGAAACGAAATCAAATACAAGCTTTATTCACTTTATTTGAAAAGCACCAGATTAACAAAAATACATATCCCGTTATTTGTCCATCATGCAGTGGTGAGAATCTGCTTGACTTAGGACAAGGTAAATCATGTGTCTATTGTGGTGCTTGGTTATCCAGAAAGGAAATATAAATGAGACGCTATCGTTTGATCATTTCAAAATTTGTCTTTCCCGTAGTATCTTTTATATGTATTGTCTCAGGATTGAAATTTTATCAGTACATAGATAACTACATGAGATGGATATTAGGAAAAAAAGAAGGTTCACTTCATGATTTCTACTTTATGTGGCATTTATTAGTAACAATTTTGTTTGTTTTATTTTTCCTATTTTTGATTCTATCCTCTTTTTTATTCTTAAAACAGCCACGGATGAAACAATATGACAAAGCTTTGATAACAGTTCTTAAGTTTGAAGAACAAGGTGAAGATGTTATTGAAATTAAGGGAAAAGAATTGCGAGATGGGTTATCTTATCGACTATCAGCAAAACGTGTTTATTGTCCTACTTGCTATAAGCCAACAGATGGAGTAATTGGAACTAAATTGACCTGTGCAACTTGTGGTAAAACTTTTATAGTTTCTTGATTTTAGGATAGTCGAAATGCTATTATCTTATAGCCATTTTGATATTTTTTAAAAACCTAGTAAGTTTGTTTACTTGAAAATACCGCTATTCGTAAGAGTAGCGGTTTTTCTTTTTATGTTCCATGGGGCAAAAGGAGGGCTAGTAATCTTTAAAAGTGAGGAGAGTTAGGTTGAAAGAATCATATTGGTGAATCGAAATGATGGATATTTGTATCATGTCATAAATTGTTATCAAACGATAATATTGATTTTCTTACAAATTAAGAGTATAATTTATAAAAAAATGAGTGTTCACTCAATTTTGTGAAATTAAGGAGTAAAGAAAATGGTTGTTGAAGCAATAGAGTACAGTCGTTTCGGTAACGAAGAGGTCTTGGATTTGCTGAAGATCGACTCTACAGCCTTGGATGTAAATCAGGTGAGAGTAGAAGTTCATGCTGTTGGTTTAAATCCTATTGATTATAAAACTTTTGAGGGAGCGAAACCCCTTCGATTTCTATCTTTTATAACGAAATTAAGGAAACCAAGTCGTTGGTTTGAATCTAAATCATCTTTATTTCCAAGAGGTGTGGGGAGAGATTTTTCTGGAGTTATTACAGAAGTTGGAAATGAAGTAAGTAGGTTTTCAGTAGGAGACAAGGTGTTTGGAACAATGATTAGTGATCCTGGTTTGGGAACTAAGAGGGGAGCTTTAGCAACAGAAATTTGTGTCAATGAATCAGAAATTGTATTGAAACCAGAGATGATCGACATGACTCACGCAGCTACTATGGGAGTAGCTGCTCTAACTGTGGGTGGGGCTTTTAGAAGAATCAGTTTAAATTCAAGAGATACTGTTGTTATTTCAGCTGCAGCAGGAGGTATTGGAAGTATTGCAGTACAGTATGCAGTTGCTAAGGGGGCGACAGTGATTGGAATCGCAAGTAAGAAAAATGCAGAGTATCTGAAGTCTTTAGGTGCCATACCAGTAAGTTACGAAGAGAATATCAAGAAGGCTCTTCTATCAGCTAGTCCAACGCCTATTACAAAATTTTTGGATTGTTATGGATCTGATTATGTTAGATTGGCTTTTAGTTTAGGCTTGAAGGGGGCAGCTATTGGGACATTAGTACCTTCGCCCTATGTTATGATAAAAGGTGCTCAGTTTACTGGTCCGAGACATTCCACATATGATGATTTTAGCACTTTAGCTGAAATGGTCTCAGACGGGAAGGTTCAGCTGAAAATTGATCAAGTGTATGACTTTTCTCTAAAGTCAGTTATAGAAGCCTATCGTAGTCTGAAAATGGGACACAGTCGAGGCAAAAAAGTCGTAAAAGTAAGAGAGTAGAAGAGAGGTGCTAGCGATGGAAAGTTTAGAACAAAAGTATGCTCAGACGTTAGAAGTTAGCAACTTGAGCTTGAAACAACGTCGAGTATTATTATCAAGCTTAAAATTATTCTCAGAAATTGGATTTGAAAATACAACGTCCAGCCTTATTGCCGAACGCGCTGGAGTGTCAGAAGGAACGGTTTTTAGTTACTTTAAAACAAAGGAAGGTATTTTAGAAGCCATTTTATATACTTTTCTAGAACAGGTTATTCCAGAAGTGATTGCGGATTTCTCAGAAAAGAAATTCACAGTAGATCAGGAAACTTTTCCCTTCTTTTTAAAAAGTATTGTTCGAGATAGGCTCTTTTTCATTCAGGAGAACCAAATGCATGTTAAAATTCTCTTGGGGCGTTCTTTTATTGATAAAAATCTTTCTATCCAGTTAGGAAATATTATTGTTCAATCTATAATAGAACCAATTAGCCCTGTTTTAAATCAATTTAAAGAAAAAGGACTTATTCTAAATTGGTCAAATGAAAGAATTGTTCGATACATTTTAGCATTGAGTTTTTCTTATCTTATTCCCATGATGTTGAATGATGAAGGAACTATAAACATAGATGAAGCAGTTGATGAGATTGTTGAATGTTTGTCATCTGCCCTAATGAAAGTAAAATAAATTCGGATGTTAAAACTCACTGTTAATGGTGAGTTTTTTTGATTCAACATAAAAACCCCCAATCGAAGCGATTGAGGATTAAGCAAATGAATCTTAAACAATACCTTGTGCAATCATAGCGTTTGCTACATTTTCAAAGGCAGCAATGTTAGCTCCTGCAAGGTAGTCTTTATCAAGACCGTATGTTTCTGAAGTTGTTTTAGCTGTGTTGAAGATGTTTGTCATGATGTCTTTGAGACGTCCATCAACTTCTTCACGAGTCCATGAGAGGCGAAGGCTATTTTGGCTCATTTCAAGAGCTGAAACGGCTACACCACCAGCATTGGCAGCTTTTGCAGGTCCGTAAAAGATACCATTTTCTTTGTAGACTTTGATGGCATCAAGGTCGCTTGGCATGTTGGCACCTTCAGATACACAGATAACTCCTTGAGCAACCAAACGTTTAGCTGCTTCACCGTTGATTTCGTTTTGAGTAGCACATGGAAGAGCGATGTCATAGTTTCCAGCGTAAGTCCATACAGAACCTTCATGATAAGTAGCGGTTGCTTTCTCAGCTGCATACTCAGTCAAACGAGCGCGACGTTTTTCTTTAACATCAACCAAAAGATCGAAGTCGATACCATTTTCATCGATGACGTAACCATTTGAATCAGATACAGAGATAACAGTTGCACCAAGTTCAGTCGCTTTTTGAAGAGCGTATTGAGCAACGTTACCAGAACCTGAAATAACAACTTTCTTACCAGCAAAGCTGTTACCGTTAGCTTTAAGCATTTCTTCAGTGTAGTAAACCAAACCGTAACCAGTTGCTTCTGGACGAATCAAGCTACCACCAAATCCAAGAGGTTTACCAGTCAAGACACCAGCATCAAATTGGTTAAGACGCTTGTATTGACCGTAAAGGTAACCAATCTCACGTCCACCAACACCGATATCACCAGCAGGTACGTCAAGTGATGGTCCGATGTGTTTTTGCAATTCAGTCATGAAGCTTTGGCAGAAGCGCATCACTTCAGCATCTGTTTTACCTTTAGGATCGAAGTCTGATCCACCTTTACCTCCACCGATTGGAAGTCCAGTTAAGACGTTTTTGAAGATTTGTTCAAATCCGAGGAATTTCAAAATCCCTTGGTTTACAGTTGGGTGGAAACGAAGTCCGCCTTTGTATGGTCCAACAGCTGAGTTGAATTGAACACGGTAACCACGGTTTACTTGAACTTTTCCATCACGGTCAACCCAAGGAACACGGAAAGAAATCACGCGCTCTGGTTCAGTAATACGTGCCAAGATATTTTCTTCGATATACTCAGGGTGTTTTTCAAATACAGGTTCCAAAGTGTTAAAAAATTCTTCAACAGCTTGGAGGAATTCAGCCTCGTGCCCGTTACGAGCTTTTACAGTTTCAAACACGCTTTGGATATATTCTTTAGCAGATGTCATATCGTTCTCCTTAAATTCTAATTTAATTATGTGTGTCATTATAGCAGAATTTTTTTTAACTGTAAAGGGAAAAACAAAAATTTTCTAAAAATTCTTTCAATTTACAAAACCGAACGTTTAAGATAGAAATTAGTTTCTCAAAGAGAAAAGCTGAAAATATGGTATAATATTAGCAATAAAAGGAATCCGGAGGATCAGAATCATGGTATCAACGAAAACACAAATTGCTGGTTTTGAGTTTGACAATTGTTTGATGAATGCAGCAGGTGTGGCTTGTATGACGATAGAGGAGTTAGAAGGGGTTAAAAACTCAGCGGCAGGAACCTTTGTCACTAAGACAGCGACCTTGGACTTTCGTCAGGGGAATCCTGAGCCACGCTATCAAGATGTTCCACTTGGTTCCATCAACTCTATGGGCTTGCCAAATAATGGCTTAGACTATTATTTGGACTACCTTTTGGACTTGCAGGAAAAAGAGACGAACCGAACTTTCTTCCTATCTCTAGTCGGCATGTCTCCAGAGGAAACCCATACTATCTTGAAAAAAGTCCAAGAGAGTGAGTTTCGTGGTCTGACTGAACTAAACCTTTCCTGTCCAAATGTTCCAGGTAAACCTCAGATTGCCTATGATTTTGAGACAACTGACCGGATTTTGGCAGAGGTATTTGCCTATTTTACCAAACCTTTAGGAATTAAATTGCCACCTTATTTTGATATTGTTCACTTTGACCAAGCGGCAGCTATTTTCAACAAGTATCCTCTTAAGTTTGTCAACTGCGTTAACTCTATCGGAAACGGCCTGTATATAGAAGATGAGTCCGTCGTTATTCGTCCTAAGAATGGTTTTGGTGGGATTGGTGGGGAGTACATCAAACCGACTGCTCTAGCGAATGTTCATGCTTTTTATCAACGTTTAAATCCTCAAATCCAAATCATCGGAACAGGTGGCGTTCTGACTGGTAGAGATGCCTTTGAACATATCCTCTGTGGAGCTAGTATGGTGCAGGTGGGAACTACCCTTCACAAAGAAGGAGTTGGTGCTTTTGATCGTATTACCAATGAACTGAAAGCAATCATGGCGGAAAAAGGGTACGAAAGCCTAGAAGATTTCCGTGGGAAATTGCGCTATATTGATTAAATTCATTAAAAAATCAGAAGAAAGGAGAGAAGATGCTAGCCATTGAAGAAAGTCAGAAGTTGACTTTATCAAATTTACCTAGTCTGAGCCTATTTACAGGGACAGATCAGGGTCAGTTTGAAGTTATGAAGAGTCAAGTATTGAAACAGATTGGTTATGATTCTGCCGACCTCAACTTTGCCTACTTTGATATGAAAGAAGTAGTTTACAAGGATGTGGAACTGGAGTTGGTCAGTCTTCCTTTCTTTGCGGATGAGAAAATCGTGATATTAGATCATTTTGTCGATATCACAACTGCTAAAAAGCGCTTTTTGACAGATGATGAGCTCAAGTCATTTGAGGAATACTTTGACAATCCTTCACCAACAACCAAGTTGATAATCTTTGCAGAAGGAAAGCTGGATAGCAAAAGACGGTTGGTTAAATTACTTAAGCGTGACGCCAAGGTCTTCGATGCAGTAGAAGCTAAAGAACAAGAACTGCGCCAGTATTTTCAAAAGTGGAGCCAGAAAGAAGGTCTGCAGTTTGCCAATCATTCTTTTGAAAATCTCCTCATCAAGTCTGGTTTTCAATTTAGCGAAATCCAGAAAAATCTCCTCTTTTTACAGTCCTATAAAGAAGACTCTGTTATCGAGGAAGAGGATATTGTTAACGCAATTCCCAAGACCTTGCAGGACAATATTTTTGATTTAACTCAGTTTATTCTGACTAAAAAGATGGATCAGGCGCGCGATTTGGTTAGAGACTTGACCTTGCAAGGTGAAGATGAAATTAAGTTGATTGCCGTCATGCTAGGACAATTTCGGACTTTTACTCAGGTGAAGATTTTGGCGGAGTCTGGGCAAGCAGAATCTCAGATTGCAAGTAGTCTAGGAAGTTTTCTCGGACGCAATCCAAATCCCTATCAAATCAAGTTTGCGTTGAGGGATTCGCGAGGACTTTCCTTGAGCTTTTTGAAGCAAGCTATTTCCTATTTGATTGAGACAGACTATCAGATTAAAACAGGTCTTTATGAAAAAGGTTTCCTTTTTGAAAAGGCACTCCTACAGATTGCTAGTCAGGTAAATTGATATTTTTTTGAAACTACAACCCGCGTCAGGATTATCTTGTCGTGGGTTTCTTGCTGATTTGCTTGTTTTATACTCAATGAAAATCAAAGAGCAAACTAGGAAACTAGCCGCAGGTTGCTCAAAGCACTGCTTTGAGGTTGTAGATAAGACTGACGAAGTCAGCTCAAAACACTGTTTTGAGGTTGTAGATAAGACTGACGAAGTCAGTAACATATCTACGGCAAGGCGACGTTGACGCGGTTTGAAGAGATTTTCGAAGAGTATTATTAGAATATATTTCAGTGATTTCCTTATCTATAAGCAAAAAACTTGAAAAAAGTGAATGTTTGCGTTATCATTTTCATATAGAAAGAAAAAGAGGTATTACAGATGGCTATTATCTTACCAGATCTTCCATATGCATACGACGCTTTGGAACCATACATCGATGCGGAAACAATGCACTTGCACCATGACAAACACCATCAAACTTATGTCAACAATGCTAATGCAGCTCTTGAAAAACACCCTGAAATCGGTGAAGACCTTGAAGCCTTGCTTGCTGATGTAGAATCTATCCCAGCTGATATCCGTCAAGCACTTATCAACAATGGTGGTGGACACTTGAACCACGCTCTTTTCTGGGAATTGATGACTCCTGAGAAAACAGCTCCATCAGCAGAACTTGCAGCAGCAATCGATGCAACATTTGGTTCATTTGAAGAATTCCAAGCAGCCTTCACTGCAGCAGCAACAACTCGTTTTGGTTCTGGCTGGGCATGGTTGGTTGTCAACAAAGAAGGTAAACTTGAAGTGACTTCAACAGCAAACCAAGACACACCAATCTCAGAAGGTAAAAAACCAATCTTGGGCTTGGACGTTTGGGAACATGCTTACTACGTGAAATACCGCAACGTGCGTCCTGACTACATCAAAGCTTTCTTCTCAGTAATCAACTGGAACAAAGTAGATGAATTGTACGCAGCCGCTAAATAATGGTATATTGAGGGAAGAATGGTTCTTCTCTTTTTTAGGTTATATGATTTTTTTAGGTCATATGATTCGAGTCTGACAAAATCGTCAGACTTTTTTCATTTTTATGAGAAACGTGCTAACTGCTAGAAATTATGGTAGAATAAAGTATTAAGTAATCGTGGAAAAAGGATATCTATGCGAAAAGAAATTGCACCTGAATTATACAACTATAACAAGTTTCCTGGTCCTGAGTTTCATTTACACGGGGACAAGGTTGAAACGGAAGGGATAGCTTTTTCCTTGGTGGAAAATATCAAGGATGCCTTTGATGTGACGGCTTTTAATCAGCGTTTTTCAGAAGTCTTAACCAAGTTTGATTATATCGTGGGAGATTGGAGCAACGAACAGCTTCGCCTACGAGGTTTTTACAAGGATGATCGAACAGAAGAAAAACTTGAAAAAATCAGTCGTTTACAAGACTACCTTTTAGAGTATTGTAGTTATGGTTGTGCCTATTTTGTCTTAGAAAATGAAGCTCCTAAGCGAGCATCATTTGACAAGAAAATGCGTAAGAAGGAAGAAGAAACACCTTCTAGAAAAGGAAAGAAATCGGCTCAAACCAGACGAAAACCGAATGCAGATAAGAAAAATAGACGTCGTCAGAAAGACCAGCATTCTCAGAAAGAGGACAAGGGACAACGTCATTTTGTCATTCGTCAGAAGTGAGTAGAGAATAAGGAGAAGAAATGAAACCGTCAATTTATAGTTTAACACGTCAAACCATGCAGGAATGGGTTTTGAAGCAGGGAGAAAAGAAATTCCGTGCAGATCAAATCTGGGAATGGCTTTACCGTAAACGTGTCCAGTCATTTGAAGAGATGACCAACCTGTCAAAAGATTTGATTGCTAAGCTTAATGACCAGTTTGTGGTCAATCCCTTGAAACAGCGTATCGTTCAAGAGTCTGCTGATGGTACTGTAAAATATCTCTTTGAATTGCCTGATGGTATGTTGATTGAGACTGTACTTATGCGTCAACACTATGGTTTGTCAGTCTGTGTGACCACTCAGGTCGGCTGTAATATCGGTTGTACCTTCTGTGCCTCTGGCTTGATCAAGAAGCAACGCGACCTCAATAATGGGGAAATCGTAGCCCAGATCATGCTGGTTCAGAAATACTTTGATGAGCGTGGTCAGGATGAACGCGTCAGCCATATTGTTGTCATGGGTATCGGTGAACCATTTGATAATTACAACAATGTCTTGAATTTCGTTCGTACTATCAATGATGACAAAGGAATGGCCATCGGTGCTCGTCACATTACGGTTTCAACCTCAGGTTTGGCCCATAAAATTCGTGATTTTGCTAATGAAGGAGTTCAGGTCAATCTTGCCGTTTCCCTTCATGCACCTAATAATGAACTGCGCTCAAGCATCATGAAGATTAACCGTGCCTTTCCGATTGAAAAACTCTTTGCGGCTATTGAGTACTATATCGAAACAACCAATCGCCGTGTGACCTTTGAGTATATCATGCTCAATGAAGTTAATGATGGTGTAGAACAAGCCTTGGAATTGGCTGAATTGCTCAAGAATATCAAGAAATTGTCTTATGTAAACTTGATTCCTTATAACCCAGTTAGTGAGCATGACCAATATAGCCGTAGTCCTAAAGAGCGCGTCCTGGCCTTCTATGATACGCTTAAGAAAAAAGGTGTTAACTGTGTTGTTCGTCAAGAGCATGGTACTGATATTGATGCAGCTTGTGGACAATTGCGTTCTAATACAATGAAACGTGACCGCCAGAAAGCAGTCGCAGCAGTCAATCCTTAATGATGAAGAAAACTTATAATCATGTTTTGGTCTGGGGAGTTATTTTATATAGTATTTGTATCATCTACTTTTGCTTTACTCCTCAAGAACATTCTCCTGTGGGAGTGGAAACTCCAGGTATTCAACATCTTGGACGCCTGGTTTTTCTTTTGACTCCTTTCAATTCTTTCTGGAAACTGGGCCAAGTGAGTGACATTGGACAATTATATTGGATTTTTCTACAAAACATCCTTAATGTCTTCTTGCTTTTTCCTTTGGTGTTTCAACTCCTTTATCTCTTTCCAAACTTGCGGAAAACAAGAAAAGTGTTTTTTTTCAGTTTTCTATTGAGTCTTGGAATCGAGTGTACGCAGTTGGTCTTGGACTTTTTCTTTGATTTTAATCGCGTCTTTGAGATTGATGATTTGTGGACCAATACCTTGGGTGGCTATCTGGCTTGGCTCCTCTATAAACGATTACATAACAACAAGATAAGGAATTAATATGAGTATTTTAGAAGTTAAAAATCTGAGTCATGGTTTTGGTGACCGTGCAATTTTTGAAGATGTGTCCTTCCGTCTCCTCAAGGGAGAACATATCGGCCTGGTCGGTGCCAATGGTGAAGGAAAATCAACCTTTATGAGTATTGTGACTGGTAAAATGCTGCCAGATGAAGGGAAGGTTGAGTGGTCCAAATATGTGACCGCTGGTTACTTGGATCAGCACTCCGTCCTTGCTGAAGGGCAGTCGGTACGCGATGTTCTCCGTACGGCCTTTGATGAGCTATTCAAAGCTGAAGTCCGTATCAATGACCTCTATATGGAAATGGCTGAAGACGGAGCGGATGTTGATGCTCTCATGGAAGAAGTGGGAGAACTTCAAGACCGTTTAGAGAGTCGTGATTTCTATACTTTGGATGCTAAGATTGATGAAGTAGCGCGTGCCCTTGGTGTCATGGACTTTGGCATGGATACGGATGTAACCTCTTTGTCAGGTGGGCAAAGAACCAAGGTGCTTTTGGCTAAACTCCTCCTTGAAAAGCCCGATATCTTGCTTTTGGACGAGCCGACCAACTACTTGGATGCTGAGCATATTGACTGGCTCAAGCGCTATCTCCAAAACTATGAGAATGCCTTTGTCCTTATTTCGCATGATATTCCATTCTTGAACGACGTGATTAATATTGTCTACCATGTGGAGAATCAACAGCTGACGCGTTATTCTGGTGATTACTACCAGTTCCAAGAAGTCTATGCTATGAAGAAATCTCAGCTAGAGGCAGCCTACGAACGTCAGCAGAAAGAAATTGCGGACCTTAAGGATTTTGTTGCCCGAAACAAAGCGCGTGTTGCAACACGAAACATGGCCATGTCTCGTCAGAAGAAATTGGATAAGATGGATATTATCGAATTACAAAGTGAGAAACCAAAACCATCCTTTGATTTCAAATCAGCTCGTACGCCAGGGCGCTTTATCTTCCAAGCCAAGGATTTGCAAATCGGTTATGATCGTCCTCTGACTAAGCCACTAAATCTTACTTTTGAACGTAATCAAAAGGTTGCTATTATCGGGGCAAATGGTATCGGGAAGACAACTCTCTTGAAGTCTCTTTTGGGAATTATCCCGCCAATTGCTGGGGAAGTTGAACGTGGTGACTACCTAGAACTTGGTTATTTTGAGCAAGAAGTAGAAGGTGGCAATCGTCAAACACCACTAGAGGCTGTTTGGAATGCCTTTCCAGCTCTCAACCAAGCAGAAGTTCGTGCAGCCCTTGCCCGTTGTGGTTTGACAACCAAGCATATTGAAAGCCAAATTCAGGTCTTGTCAGGTGGGGAACAAGCCAAGGTTCGTTTCTGTCTCTTGATGAATCGTGAAAACAATGTTTTAGTGCTGGACGAGCCGACCAACCACTTGGATGTGGATGCCAAGGATGAACTCAAACGCGCTCTCAAAGAATACAAGGGATCTATTCTTATGGTCTGTCACGAACCAGACTTCTATGAAGGCTGGATGGACCAAATCTGGGATTTTAATAATTTAACTTAAGAATGAGAGTAAAAAAATACAGTACCGAATGTGGATACTGTATTTTTTGGTTTTTAAGATTTAAAATTGTAATCTTTCACCACTTCGATGCTATCGATTGTGATAGCAGTAGTTGGCTTGTCTTTTTCATCTTTTTCGGCTTTAGCAATTTTATCTACAACATCCATACCGTCAATCACTTGACCAAAGACTGGGTGTTTGCCATCTAGACTAGGGTTTCCCCCTTCTTTATAGGCTTCGATGATTTTCTTTGGATACTTGCTTGTAGGGAGTTTAGCAGAGGTATCTGTAGAGTTTTGGTTGATGAAGAACTGGCTGCCATTGGTGTTTGGTTGACCAGTATTAGCCATAGAAAGAGCACCCCGGATGTTATAGAGATAAGGAGTAATCTCGTTTTTGAAACCAGTTCCCTTGTCTTTAGTCTTATCCTTGTCATGCCAGATGGACTGACCACCTGTACCGTCTCCTTTTGGATCCCCAGTTTGAACCATGAAGCCATCGATGACACGGTGGAAGGTAATACCGTTATAGTAGCCTTCTTTAGCATGAGTGAGGAAGTTTTCAACCGCTAGAGGAGCGAGTTTAGGGAAGAGTTTGATACGGATATCTCCTTGACTTGTGTGGAGAATCACTTCAGCTTCATCTTCAGCAACTTCTTTAGATAGTTGTGGGAAATTGGCATTTTCGTTTGTTAAAGCATCGTTTAACTCCTTGGCAGATTGGGCAGCTGCTTTGGAACTTTCTTCAGCAGCTAAGCTAGAATCTACATAGTCATCACCACGCAAACTACGTTGTATGTTGCTACATCCAGCTAGAGCTACAGTGGATAGTAAAAGAAGGGTTGCTAGTTTTTTCATTCTATTCCTCTCAAAAATTCATTTCTACCATTGTACCCTAAAAGGAAGGGGATTTCAAATGTTAGTGACAAGACAGTTTAAGAGGAAGTCAACCCAAAATCACTTGATTAGGGGTATCAATACCATAAGTGTACTCGAAGTATTTAGGAAACCAGATCTTAAGAAAGCTCGTAAAGTATCACAATTAATAAACGTTAATTCGAAAGAATTACTATATTTTAAAAGAGCACATTTTCAAAGGATTTTTTCTTTTGGATTCAATTCCTAATTAATCAATGAACTTAATACTAGGTCTCGAAAAGAATTATGCTTCCTCTTGCTGTCTGAGTTCAAAGAGGTCTTCTACTTTCAGATTAAAAACTTGAGCAATTTTAAGAGCCATTTCCAGCGAAGGGTTGTAACGGTTATTTTCCAAGTGTAGAATTGTCTCGCGTCGCATGCCGATGCGGTCGGCTAACTCCTGCTGGGTCATGCCTGTGGACTCACGAACAGATTTGAGATTAGTAATAATTTTGCTTTCTTTGGCCATGCTTATCCTCTACGTTCCAAGATAAAATAGACAACCGCAAAGATGCTAATCAAGGCAGCTATGCTAATAAATATTTGGCCCATGTAAAGAGTGAGAGCCCCCATATACCCAATGATAAGTGCTAGAATCATCAGTGCGCCTAGTATAAAAACAAACATCAAGCTAGCTGCCTTGGCTAAATTAGCATAAAAGCGTTCGTCCGGAGTTTCCTTGACATTTTTCAAACAGAAAAAACCAAATAAAATCAATTCAATAACGAGGCCAATTCCCATAATCCATTCTTTAATACCAGAACTTACGCTTGGGGTCGCAACCCAAATCCCTACTGTATAAAAAATGCTTGTTGCAAAAATAAGTATCGTGTAAATCTTAACAGACAAGTCAAAAATAATCTTCCCCTTACCTTTCTGAATCTTATGAGGCCGTGGTTTCATATGTAGCCAGCTCCAAATAGCTATAATTTGACATGATACTGAAATACCAGTAATAACTAACTTGGGTTCCCAACTAAGATTAGAACCAAATAAAACAATAAAATCAATAAAGAGAGCTACGGCAATCATTGCAATGAGGCCACGCATTTTTTGACTTTTTTTCATGATAGACTCCTTTTTTATGTTATAAATATATAACACTTAAATTTTATGTTATAAATATATCACATTTAAATTTGAAAAGCAAGAATTTATGTGCCAAGGTGGCAATTATTTGAAAAAATTTTTTAATAAAAGCCCTCGCTAGTCAAACAACTAAAGAATTCTTTGAAGCAATGCATCGGATTTGGTTTGGATAGTTTCGTTAATAATATCTGATGATAAAAAATTTTTGGAAAATCTAGATACTGTATGAATCTCTACTTTTTTTCTTAGACTGTTATAAAGTCTGTCAGAATAAGCGTTATAGGTGTAGAAGTTAATTTTTACAGAACTAAATTATTCCCCTATTTAGAATCTATTGATTCATATTTTATAAATTAATTAGTAGATATCATTCTTAAAATCCTTGATATTTCGTTTGGGAACGGGCTTGGAATTTAGAAGCCAAGCATCCAAATCACGTTCAGGAGAGATGAAGGGCTTAACTTGATGGTCTTTATAAAATGTTTCTAAAATAGTATTTATGACATTCTCTTTCTGATTTTTCTTTAAAAATATAACAAATTTCTAAATGGTTTAAGAATTTTACAGTCTGTCAAGTTTTTTTCTTGACACCTGACAGAAATCTGCTATAATAGAACATGTGCTAAATAGCTCAGCTATTTCACCGAAATAAAAAATAAGAAAAGAGACTTTAAAAATGGCAGTTAAAATCCGTTTGACTCGTATGGGTTCTAAGAAAAAACCTTTCTACCGTATCAACGTAGCAGACTCACGTTCACCACGTGACGGACGTTTCATCGAAACAGTTGGAACTTACAACCCACTTGTTGCTGAAAACCAAGTAACTTTGAAAGAAGACCGCGTCCTTGCATGGTTGGCTGATGGAGCTCAACCTTCAGATACAGTTCGCAACATCCTTTCAAAAGAAGGCGTATTGAAAAAATTCCACGATTCTAAATTCTCAAAATAAGTTTAAAGTAGGTTGACAGATGGATACGATTGAAAATCTCATTATTGCGATTGTGAAACCCTTGATTTCACAACCAGATGCCTTAACTATCAAGATTGAAGATACACCAGAGTTTTTGGAATATCATTTGGATCTTGATCAAAGCGATGTGGGTCGTGTAATCGGTCGTAAGGGTCGCACTATTTCTGCGATAAGAACGATTGTCTACTCTGTCCCAACTGAAGACAAAAAAGTAAGAATCGTTATTGACGAAAAATAAGAAGGGCGGGACGGATGTCTCGCTTTTTTGCGAGAAGTGTAAAATTGTAGCCATTAAGTACCAACATGAACGTGATTTGGAAGGCTTTTTAAAGGGGGACTGGAAAAGAATGAACATTGATTGTATTTTAAACATAGATTGGGCAATGTACATTGATTGGTTATTGCGAATTTTACAGATTTTGACTTTTATAGGTGTAATTTTAAAAATTAGTTTTCAGAATAAGGCCTATATCAATAATATCGAAATTCAGGTAATTAAACCAATCGAATTTGGTTCCTTACATACGAGATTTCATCATATATATGAGTTTAAACATGATGAAAATGATAAACATTATAACCATTTGATTTTTTATCCAAAGGAAGTTGATATTGAAATTATAGAATTTTATTCTTTAATCTATGATTCAAAAAGTAATCGTTTAGTTGATAATGATAAACTGCATACAGTTAAAAATTTAAAGAATTATACATGCTTATTGATTCATACAAATTTACCAGAGAACATGCCTAGTTTAAGAATGAAATGGAAAACAAGTCAGGGTGAAATTGGCGAGTATACATTTTATAGTAATATGTATAATGGGAATGTGAATATCTCATCTTTCAAATATAAATTAACATTAAAGAGGAAACTATTAGCACTTTTTGGACTATAGCGCCCCCTCTATGTATCTTCCTCCAACTTGAGAAAATCCATGGAACGTGATAAAATAAAGGATAAGGATTTTTAATAATTCATTATATAGAATGAGTGGATTTCTTTATGAAGAGGATTGAAGTATCTACAGAAATTGGTAGTCTCTCTGTTACTTATCAAAAGCAAAAGAAAATGCTAGTTTGTTTAAGTGGCGCAGGTTTGCTACCAAGTTATGAAAATTTTTCACTTATACTTGAAAAACTTCCTCCTACAATTGGTTATTTGACAATTGATTTCCCGAACACAGGTAGGAGTCCGATTCATGACCAAGCTGGAAAAAATTTAGATAATCTTGCTGATGCAGTTTATAAAGTACTTGAAGAATTGGCGATTTCTGAATATATACTTTGTGCACATAGTTTGAGTGGAATTTTAGCTTGCAAATTAATCAAGAAACCAATTAAGTGTCAGGCTTTAGTAGCAATTGAACCGACAACTAAAAAAGTCATGTTTGCTGATTTTTCAGAAAATCCTTATCCAGAAATGGAAAAGCAGATGCGGCTGATTGACGAATGTGGTCCTGAATTGTATTTTAAGAATTTAACTCAAGAGACATTTAGCCCTGAAATTAATAAAGAAATCTGGGCAATAATGCAAGAAAAAGGCTCCGAGTTGGAAAATCAAGATTCAGGATTTCAGATATCTGGAGAGATTACTGAGGAAGATTTTGAGAATTTGTCGATAGAAGTTTATACCCCTATATTTATTTTTTGTCAGGCTTATAGAGAAAAAGAGTACAGAGAATCAGAATATTGGACTTCCAATACTAAACTCATTTTAGGAGGGAGTCACCATTATTTACAGTGGTCTGAATCCGAAAAAATTGCGACTATTATTCGAGAATTGTCAGAATAAGATGAAAAAAGGAGAGTACAGGAGACAAGATGAACTACTTTAATGTTGGGAAAATCGTCAATACGCAGGGGTTGCAGGGTGAGATGCGAGTCTTGTCTGTGACGGATTTTGCAGAAGAACGGTTTAAAAAAGGGGCTGAGCTGGCCTTGTTTGATGAGAAGGATCAATTTGTCCAAACAGTGACTATCGCTAGCCACCGTAAACACAAGAACTTTGACATTATCAAATTCAAAGATATGTACCATATCAATGCTATCGAAAAGTACAAGGGATACAGTCTCAAGGTTGCTGAGGAAGATTTAAACGATTTAGATGATGGTGAATTCTACTATCATGAGATTATCGGTTTGGAAGTCTATGAGGGTGATAACTTGATTGGAACCATCAAGGAAATCCTGCAACCAGGTGCCAACGATGTCTGGGTGGTCAAGCGAAAAGGTAAACGTGACTTGCTCTTGCCTTATATCCCACCAGTAGTTCTCAATGTTGATATTCCAAATAACCGCGTCGATGTGGAAATCTTAGAAGGGTTAGACGATGAAGATTGATATTTTAACCCTTTTTCCAGAGATGTTTTCTCCACTGGAGCATTCAATCGTTGGAAAGGCTCGAGAAAAAGGGCTCTTGGATATCCAGTATCATAATTTTAGAGAATATGCTGAAAAGGCCCGCCATGTAGACGATGAGCCCTACGGAGGCGGCCAGGGGATGTTGCTCCGAGCACAACCTATTTTCGATGCCTTTGATGCTATTGAAAAGAAAAATCCGCGCGTCATTCTCCTCGATCCTGCTGGGAAACAGTTCGATCAGGCTTATGCTGAGGATTTGGCTCAAGAGGAAGAGCTAATCTTTATCTGCGGGCACTACGAGGGTTATGATGAGCGCATCAAGACATTGGTGACGGATGAAATATCCCTGGGTGACTATGTCTTGACTGGTGGTGAGTTGGCGGCTATGACCATGATTGATGCTACGGTACGCCTGATTCCAGAAGTGATTGGCAAGGAGTCTAGCCACCAAGATGATAGTTTTTCTTCAGGCCTTCTCGAATATCCTCAGTACACACGCCCCTATGATTATCGAGGCATGGTTGTGCCAGATGTATTGATGAGCGGGCATCATGAAAAGATTCGTCAGTGGCGCCTGTATGAGAGTTTAAAGAAAACCTATAAACGCAGACCGGATTTGCTTGAACATTATCAACTGACAGCAGAAGAAGAAAAAATGCTGGCAGAAATCAAAGAAAACAAAGAATAAAGGAGAAAGCTATGCAAGTAATCAAACGTGATGGAGAAATTGCTGAATTTAATCCAGATAAGATTTACCAAGCTATCTTAAAGGCGGCTCAGACTGTCTATGTATTGACAGATGATTTGCGTCAAAACCTTGCACAAGTCACTAAGAAAGTGGTTTTGGATTTGGAAGAGGCCAAGGTGGAACGTGCTACCATCAGCATGATTCAGTCTATGGTTGAACATCGTCTACTGGGTGCAGGTTACATTACCATTGCAGAACACTACATTTCCTATCGTCTACAACGTGACTTGGAAAGAAGTGGTTATGGAGATCATATCGCAGTTCATTTACATTTTGAACAAATTCGCTAAGAAAAAAGAGTGGGATGAAACAACTACATCTCACTCTTTCTTAAATCTATTTTTTTGAGCTGTTTGGACGGTCGAAGGGACGAATCGAAGGCGTTGAATATCGCTTATGCGGATAATACGGGTCACATTTTTAGCAAAATTTTTCACGATAATTTGCTGGCGTTGCTGATCGTATTTGATGATGTCACCTGTAAAGCTTGTCTCAGACAAGATAAGGTGAACAGCGGTTTGTTTCTGGATAGCCTCTTCAATAGTGGCTGTAAGGGAGTTGCTTTCAGTCTGGTCTGGTTGGTCATGTCCATTTAAAAAGTCATGTATTTTATCTAGAACTTGCTGGAATTTATGTCTCATATTGGCCTCCCTTCTTTTATATCAATATTATATAAAATTTTCCTAAAATCTACAAGATTTTACGAATAAACTAATGAAAGCTAAAAAAGGAGAAGAAAATGGCAGAATTTACATTTGAAATCGAAGAGCACTTGTTGACTCTTTCTGAAAACGAAAAAGGTTGGACCAAGGAAATCAACCGTGTGAGCTTTAATGGTGCCCCTGCAAAGTTTGATATTCGTGCTTGGAGCCCAGACCATACGAAGATGGGCAAAGGGATTACTCTTTCCAATGAAGAATTTCAAACGATGGTGGATGCTTTTAAAGGCAATTAAGTTTTCAAAATAAAAGAAAAGGATACTGAGTCATGACAACTCGATATCCTTTTTTAGTTAGCAAAGTAAGCCTGATTTTTAAGGCGTTGAAGTAGGGGACGACTAATCAAACTTATAGCTAGAATTTTACCAAGATCTGGAATGATAAAGGGAATGACCCCCACAACAAGAGCTTTTTTAAATGCCATTCCAGCTAGGAAATGCAAGCTGAGAATCCCTCCGACAAAGACAAGGGCATCACCCAAGAGGTTAGCAAGAAAAATGGTCACAATCCCGCTCTTGCTGTTTGTAAGAGAAGAAGTCAGTCCAGAGTACACAAGATAAAACCAAAGATAGCCTGCAGTAGGCCCAACTAAAGCCTGAAAACCAGCTCCACCTCCTGCAAAGACAGGAAGACCGATAGCACCTAGAAGAAGATAGAGACCAACAGAAAGTACAGCCTCTCGCGGTCTAAAGACAGTAGCAATCAAGCCGATTGCAAAGTTTTGCAGAGTGAAGGGGACAGGTCCAATTGGAAGACTGATTTGTGCCAATACAGCAATGAGAGCAGCCCCAATAGCAGGGATAGCATAAACGTGAGCTTTTTTCAAAATAGTTAACCTCTTTTCTGATGTATAGTAACTATTATACTCGCAGAAGAATGATTGTCAACCGATTTTTAAAGATAAGGTAACAAACGCTGTAACGGCCGATTTTGCTTACTGGTTAACTTGGATAATTTTTTGTCAATTTATAATACATTAAAAAAGAAGCAGACACATTTGTATCAGCTTCTTTTGTTTCGATTAACGCATAGTTACAAATTCTTCAGATGCAGTTGGGTGAATCGCCACAGTTGCGTCAAAGTCGGCCTTGGTTGCTCCCATTTTGATAGCAACAGCAAATCCTTGAATCATTTCATCAACTCCGAAGCCAATTCCATGAAGTCCGACAACTTTTTCTTCTGAACCAGCTGTGATCAATTTGAAACGTGTTTCTTGACGGTTGCAAGTGCAAGCAGAGTACATAGACGTAAAGCTTGATTTGTAAACCTTGATTTGGTCTTGACCGTATTCTTTAATAGCTTGCTCTTCTGTCAAGCCAACAGTTCCGATAGCAGGGTGTGAAAAGACAACGGTTGGAATAGTAGAGTAGTCCATTTTAGCAGTTGTTTTGCCGTTAAAGAGACGTTCAGACAAAGTACGTCCAGCCTTGATAGCAACTGGAGTTAGTTCTTTTTCGCCCGTTACGTCACCTAGAGCGTAGATTCCCTCAACAACAGTATTTTGGTATTCATCCACTTGAATAAAGCCACGTTCGTTCAGAGTCACGCCAGCTTTTTCAAGTTGCAATCCTTTAACGTTTGGACGGCGACCAGTAGCCCAGATAACTTGGCTAGCTGTGTGACTAGTTCCGTCTTCGAAATGAATGGTAATGCCTTCAGCAGTTTTTTCTAACTTAGCAGGGACTTTGTGAGTATGAAGTGGCAAGTTTGTTCTTTCCATTTCCTTGACCAAACCTTCAACGATGTAAGAATCAAAACCACGTAAAGGACGATCGCGGCGAACAAAGAGGTCTGTCTTGACACCAAAGGTGTGAAGTACGCCAGCCAATTCAACGGCAATATAACCAGCGCCTAGAATTGCAACTGACTCTGGCAATTCTTCCCAGGCAAATACATCATCAGAAGAGCCACCTAGTTCAGCACCAGGAATATTTGGAATACTTGGATGGGCACCAGTAGCAATCACGATATGTTTAGCACGAATCAGTTCACCATTTACACTAACAGTATGAGAATCTACAAATTCAGCATGACCTTCAATCAAATCTACACCGTTGCGTTTAAAACTGCCATCATAAGAAGAACGAGCGCGATCAATGTAGGCTTCACGATTGCGACGTAGGGTTGCAAAGTCAAAGTTAAGATCAGTAGTCTTAAAGCCGTAGTCTTCTCCAAATTGATGGAAAGTTTCAGCGATTTGTGCTCCGTACCACATGATTTTTTTAGGAACACAACCGACGTTGACGCAGGTTCCACCTAATTTCTTTTCCTCAATAACGGCCGCTTTGGCTCCATGTTCACCAGCACGGTTCATGGTAGCAATTCCTCCGCTACCTCCACCGATAGCAATGATATCGTATTCTCTCATTTAAAACTCCTTTGTACTCTTTTAAATAGTAGAGTGTCATTTTTTGATAGTCATATTCTATCTTTTTTTTGAATTGATTGCAAAAATCTGCTACGTTTAAAAAAATTAAAGAAAAGGCTTGCAAAAAGGAAAAATAAAGTGTATTATATAACTAGTACAATGGTAGTAAAAATAGATTCCGAACAATAATCAAATCCCGAAATGTCATTATTTCGTTCTGAACGGTTATTGTTTATATTTGCTAATTTTTATATAATATTGTTAAGGACTTTAAATCAAAAAGGAGTTTCATTATGAAGAAGAATGGTAAAGCTAAAAAGTGGCAATTGTATGCAGCAATCGGTGCTGCCAGTGTAGTTGTATTGGGGGCTGGGGGCATTTTACTCTTTAGACAACCTTCTCAGACTGCTGTAAAAGATGAGCCTACTCATCTTGTTGTTGCCAAGGAAGGAAGTGTGGCATCCTCTGTTCTATTATCAGGGACAGTAACGGCAAAAAATGAACAATATGTTTATTTTGATGCTAGTAAGGGAGATTTAGATGAAATCCTTGTTTCTGTGGGTGATAAGGTCAGCGAAGGGCAGGCTTTAGTCAAGTACAGTAGTTCAGAAGCCCAGGCGGCCTATGATTCAGCTAGCCGAGCAGTAGCTAAGGCAGATCGTCATATCAATGAACTCAATCAAGCACGAAATGAAGCTGCTTCAGCTCCGGCTCCACAGTTGCCAACGCCAGCAGGAGGCGAAGGAGCTGCAGGGCAAACTCCAGCACCAGTCTCAGGAAATGCAGTGTCATCTATTGATGCGCAACTAGGGGATGCGCGTGATGCTCGTGCAGATGCAGCAGCGCAATTAAGCAAGGCTCAAAGTCAGTTGGATGCCATGACGGTTCTCAGCACTCTAGAAGGAACTGTGGTCGAAGTCAACCGTAATGTTTCTAAATCTCCAACTGGAGCTAGCCAAGTGGTCGTTCATGTTGTAAGTAATGAAAACTTGCAAGTTAAGGGGGAACTGTCTGAATATAACCTCGCCAACTTATCTGTAGGTCAAGAAGTAACTTTTACTTCTAAAGTTTACCAAGATAAGAGCTGGACTGGTAAGATTAGCTATATCTCTGACTACCCTAAAAACAATGGCGAAGCAGCGAGTACAGCGGCTGCCGCAGCAGCTGGTAATTCTGGTTCCAAATATCCATATACCATTGATGTTACAAGTGAAATCGGTGACTTGAAACAAGGATTCTCAGTAAGTGTTGAGGTGAAGAACAAGACTAAAGCCATTTTGGTTCCTTTAACAAGTGTTGTTATGGAAAATGATAAGAATTATGTCTGGGTACTTGACGAGCAGAAAAAGGCCAAGAAAGTGGAAGTTAGTTTGGGTAATGCTGATGCAGACAACCAAGAAATCACTTCAGGTCTGACAAATGGAGTCAAGGTCATCAGTAACCCAACGTCTTCTCTAGAGGAAGGAAAAGAGGTGAAGGCTGATGAAGAAACTAATTAGTCTAAAAAATATCTGCAGAAGCTACCGTAATGGTGACCAAGAACTGCAGGTTCTCAAAAATATCAATTTAGAAGTGAATGAGGGTGAATTTGTTGCCATCATGGGACCATCTGGTTCTGGTAAATCTACTCTGATGAATACGATTGGCATGTTGGATACACCAACCAGTGGAGAATATTATCTTGAAGGCCAAGAAGTAGCTGGACTTGGTGAAAAACAACTAGCCAAGGTCCGCAACCAACAAATCGGATTTGTTTTTCAGCAGTTCTTTCTCTTGTCTAAAATGAATGCCCTCCAAAATGTGGAACTTCCTCTGATTTATGCAGGAGTTGGTGCTTCAAAACGGCGCAAATTAGCAGAAGAGTATCTGGAAAAGGTTGAGTTGACTGAGCGTAGTCACCATTTACCTTCGGAGTTGTCAGGTGGTCAGAAGCAAAGAGTTGCCATAGCGCGTGCACTTGTTAACAATCCTTCGATTATCTTGGCAGATGAGCCTACTGGAGCTTTGGATACTAAAACTGGAAATCAGATTATGCAGCTTTTAGTTGAATTAAACAAAGAAGGAAAAACCATCATTATGGTAACGCATGAGCCTGAAATTGCTGCCTACGCCAAAAGACAAATTGTCATTCGTGACGGTATCATTTCGTCTGATAGTGTCCAAGTAGAAAAGGAGGAAAACTAAGATGCAGAATCTGAAATTTGCCTTTTCATCCATTATGGCCCACAAGATGCGTTCCTTCCTCACCATGATTGGAATTATTATCGGTGTTTCCTCTGTTGTAGTTATCATGGCTTTGGGAGATTCCATGTCTCGTCAGGTCAATAAAAACATGACCAAGTCTCAGAAAGACATTCATGTCTTTTTCTCACCTACAAAGAGTAAGGACGGTTCCTTTACCCAGAAGCAATCTGCTCTAACCCTGTCTGGTAAAGAGGAAGATGTTATTGTTGAACCACCAAAACCTCAAGAATCCTGGGTTAAGGAAGCTGCTAAGCTCAAGGGAGTGGATAGTTACTATGTGACCAACTCAGCTAATGTGACTTTGACCTATAAGGATAAAAAGGTGGAACACGCTAACATGACGGGTGGGAATGTCACTTATATGGATGCGGTCGAAAATGAAGTCATTGCAGGTCGAAGTCTTAGAGCACAAGATTATAAGGATTTTGCAAACGTGATCATTTTAGATGAAGAACTTGCTAATAGCCTTTTTGGTTCTGCACAGGAAGCACTCAATCAGATTGTGGAAGTAAATGAAATCAGTTACCGTGTTATTGGTGTTTATGCAAGTAAAGAAGCCAAGGCTGTAAAAGCCTTTGGAGTCGGAGGACTACCAATTACGACCAATATTTCCTTGGCAGCTAATTTTAACACAGACGAGATTTCAAATATTGTCTTCCGTGTTAACGATACGAGCCTGACTCAGACTTTAGGTCCAGAATTGGCAAGAAGAATGACGGAGATTGCAGGTCTCCAACAAGGGGAGTATCAGATAGCAGATGCAACGGAAGCCTTCAACGAAGTGCAACAAATGTTCGGTTTCATAACAACGATTATTAGTGCTATTGCAGGAATTTCCCTCTTTGTTGGTGGTACTGGTGTTATGAACATTATGCTTGTTTCTGTGACAGAGCGTACCCGTGAGATTGGTTTACGGAAAGCACTAGGAGCAACTCGGGGTAATATCCTAGTTCAGTTCTTGATTGAATCCATGATTTTAACCTTATTAGGTGGTTTCATTGGTCTTGTACTTGCTGCAGGAATGACCATGCTTGCAGGGGTTCTTCTTCAAAACTTGATTGCAGGAATTGAAGTTGGAGTATCCATCCCAATCGCTCTCTTTAGTTTAGCTGTCTCAGCAGGTATCGGTATGATATTCGGTGTTCTACCAGCCAACAAAGCCTCTAAGCTCGATCCAATCGAAGCTCTTCGCTATGAATAATTTAAAAGATAAAAAACGAGATAGACATTTGTCTGTCTTGTTTTTGTATGGATTTCTCTATCGAAAATCACTAAAAATATGGTATAATGAAGTGTTAGAAAAACAGGTTTCATTAGCCTGGAAAGGAAATATTATGTCTGAAAAGAATTTTTATATTACAACGCCAATTTACTATCCATCTGGTAAACTTCATATCGGATCTGCCTACACAACCATTGCTTGTGATGTCCTAGCACGTTACAAACGCCTGATGGGCTACGATGTCTTTTATTTGACAGGTCTTGATGAGCATGGTCAAAAGATTCAACAAAAAGCGGAAGAAGCTGGTATCACACCTCAATCCTATGTTGACGGGATGGCAGTTGGAGTTAAAGAACTCTGGCAATTACTAGATATCTCATACGATAAATTTATCCGTACAACGGATGACTACCATGAAAAAGTTGTCGCACAGGTCTTTGAGCGCTTGCTTGCTCAAGATGACATCTACCTAGGTGAATACTCTGGTTGGTATTCAGTATCAGATGAGGAATTCTTTACAGAAAGCCAGCTTGCGGAAGTTTTCCGTGACGAAGCTGGAAATGTGACGGGTGGTATCGCTCCATCAGGTCACGAGGTTGAATGGGTATCTGAAGAATCATACTTCCTTCGCCTCAGCAAATATCAAGATCGTTTGGTAGAATTTTTCAAAGCTCATCCTGAATTTATCACTCCAGATGGTCGTCTTAATGAAATGCTTCGCAACTTTATCGAGCCAGGTTTAGAGGATTTGGCGGTTTCTCGTACAACCTTTACATGGGGTGTTCCGGTACCATCAAATCCAAAACACGTTGTCTATGTTTGGATTGATGCCCTTCTTAACTATGCGACAGCGCTTGGATACGGTCAAGATGAACATGGTAACTTTGACAAATTCTGGAATGGCACAGTCTTCCACATGGTAGGAAAAGACATCCTTCGTTTCCACTCAATCTACTGGCCAATCCTTCTTATGATGTTAGATATCAAATTGCCAGATCGTTTGATTGCCCATGGTTGGTTCGTCATGAAAGATGGCAAAATGTCTAAATCTAAAGGGAATGTCGTTTACCCTGAAATGTTGGTAGAGCGTTATGGACTAGATCCACTTCGTTACTACCTCATGCGTAGCCTTCCAGTTGGTTCAGATGGAACCTTCACTCCTGAAGACTATGTAGGCCGTATCAACTACGAATTGGCCAATGACCTTGGAAACCTCCTCAACCGTACGGTTTCTATGATTAATAAATACTTTGACGGGCAAGTCCCTGCCTATGTAGAAGGTGTAACAGAGTTTGACTATGCTCTTGCTGAGGTTTCAGAACAATCAATCGCAGACTACCATACACACATGGAAGCAGTTGACTACCCACGTGCACTTGAAGCAGTCTGGACCCTTATCTCTCGTACTAACAAATACATCGACGAGACAGCTCCATGGGTATTGGCAAAGGATGAAGAACTCCGCGATCAATTGGCAAGTGTCATGAGTCACTTGGCAGCTAGCCTTCGTGTCGTCGCTCACTTGATTGAGCCGTTTATGATGGAAACCAGTCGTGCAGTTTTGACTCAACTTGGTTTAGCAGAAGTTGCTAGCCTTGAGAACTTGAGCTTGATTGATTTCCCTGAGGGTGTAACAGTAGTTGACAAAGGAACACCAATCTTCCCACGTCTGGATATGGAAGAAGAAATCGCCTATATCAAGGAACAAATGGAAGGCAACAAACCAGCAGTCGAAAAAGAGTGGAACCCAGACGAAGTTGAACTCAAACTAAACAAGGAAGAAATCAAGTTTGAAGACTTTGATAAGGTCGAAATTCGTGTCGCAGAAGTCAAAGAAGTGTCTAAAGTAGAAGGCTCTGATAAGTTGCTCCAATTCCGTCTAGATGCTGGTGATGGTGAAGATCGTCAAATTCTTTCAGGAATTGCCAAATACTATCCAAATGAACAAGAATTGGTCGGCAAGAAAGTTCAAATCGTTGCTAACCTCAAACCTCGTAAAATGATGAAGAAATATGTCAGCCAAGGTATGATCCTATCAGCTGAACATGATGGAAAATTAACCCTTCTCACAGTTGATTCAGCTGTACCAAACGGAAGTGTGATTGGGTAAAAGTAAAACACTAAAGTCAGTTGAAAGAAAAGTCCTTAGACTACAAGTTTCTAAGGACTTTTCTTTGTTGACTAAACTGAGATTTTCATTGATGGGATTCGTATTATGTATGGTCGCAGACAATAACCACAAATATACTCACTAAGTTCTAGGCAAGTAAGTTGGGTTCATGAGTGGCAACTGGAAGTTGAGATTGGCTTGGATCTGAAAAACACGGGGAAAAAGTCGCTTGCCCCTCAAAAGAAAGCAAAAATCGAAAAAAATTCTACGTTGAAAAGTCATGTGGAAGTTGCTTTTAGAACTTACCTTTATTTTTCTATCTTTATTAGAATGACTTCTAATGTAGAAGTATAATAGATTTTTTGGTATAATAAAAGTTATGGAAATCGAAAAAACCAACCGTATGAATGCGCTCTTTGAATTTTATGCGGCGCTTTTGACGGACAAGCAAATGAACTATATTGAACTTTACTATGCAGATGACTATAGTCTTGCTGAGATAGCTGAGGAGTTCGGGGTTAGTCGACAAGCAGTCTATGATAATATCAAGCGGACAGAAAAGATTCTGGAAGATTATGAGATGAAATTGCACATGTACTCGGACTACATTGTCCGCAGTCAGATTTTTGACCAGATTTTGGAGCGCTATCCCAAGGATGACTTTCTGCAGGAGCAGATAGAAATTTTAACAAGCATTGATAATAGAGAATAAGAGGAAGAAAAATGGCATTTGAAAGTTTAACAGAACGTTTGCAGAACGTCTTTAAAAATTTACGTAAAAAAGGAAAAATCTCTGAGGCTGATGTCCAAGAGGCAACCAAAGAAATTCGCTTGGCCTTGCTCGAGGCCGACGTTGCCTTGCCTGTTGTAAAGGACTTTATCAAGAAAGTTCGTGAACGTGCAGTCGGACATGAAGTTATTGATACCCTTAATCCAGCACAACAGATTATTAAAATCGTTGATGAGGAACTGACAGCCGTTTTAGGTTCTGATACGGCAGAAATTATCAAGTCACCTAAGATTCCTACAATTATCATGATGGTTGGTTTGCAGGGGGCTGGTAAAACAACCTTTGCAGGTAAACTAGCTAACAAACTCAAGAAGGAAGAAAATGCCCGTCCTTTGATGATTGCGGCGGATATTTACCGTCCTGCTGCCATTGATCAGCTTAAAACCTTGGGGCAACAGATTGATGTGCCGGTTTTCGCTCTTGGGACAGAGGTTCCAGCTGTGGAGATTGTTCGTCAAGGTTTGGAACAAGCCCAAGCCAATCATAACGACTATGTCTTGATTGATACGGCAGGTCGTTTGCAGATTGATGAGCTTTTGATGAATGAGCTTCGTGACGTGAAAGCACTGGCTCAACCAAACGAAATTCTGCTTGTCGTTGATGCCATGATTGGTCAAGAAGCGGCCAATGTTGCGCGTGAGTTTAATGCTCAGTTAGAAGTGACTGGGGTCATCCTTACCAAGATTGATGGGGACACTCGTGGTGGTGCTGCTCTATCTGTTCGTCATATTACTGGAAAACCAATCAAGTTCACTGGTACAGGTGAAAAGATTACGGACATTGAAACCTTCCACCCAGACCGCATGTCTAGTCGTATCCTTGGCATGGGGGATATGCTCACTTTGATTGAGAAAGCTTCTCAGGAATATGATGAGCAAAAAGCCCTTGAAATGGCTGAGAAGATGCGTGAAAACACCTTTGATTTTAATGATTTCATTGATCAGTTGGATCAGGTGCAAAACATGGGGCCAATGGAAGACTTGCTCAAGATGATTCCAGGCATGGCCAACAATCCAGCTCTTCAAAATATGAAGGTGGATGAGCGCCAGATTGCTCGCAAACGTGCTATTGTGTCTTCCATGACACCTGAAGAACGTGAAAATCCAGATTTGTTAAATCCAAGCCGTCGCCGTCGTATAGCTGCTGGTTCTGGAAATACATTTGTCGAAGTCAATAAATTCATCAAGGACTTTAACCAGGCTAAACAACTCATGCAGGGGGTTATGTCTGGGGATATGAACAAGATGATGAAGCAGATGGGAATCAATCCAAACAACCTTCCTAAAAATATGCCAAATATGGGAGGAATGGATATGTCTGCCCTTGAAGGGATGATGGGACAAGGCGGTATGCCTGACCTGTCAGCTCTTGGAGGAGCAGGAATGCCAGATATGAGCCAGATGTTTGGTGGCGGACTCAAAGGTAAAATCGGTGAATTTGCTATGAAACAGTCCATGAAACGCATGGCTAACAAAATGAAGAAAGCGAAGAAGAAACGCAAGTAAGACCGAAGGGCTTTCCTTTCATACAAAAAGAACTCTGAATCCGATTCAGAGTTCTTTTTGTATGTGATTATGTGACTATTAGTCCGTCTCGCTCTGTGCGGTGCGAGACAAAAAAATCACCCGCTATGCGGGTGCGCGTCGAAGATTATACCCAAAAACTCCGAACGCGATACAATAAAGGTGTTCAAGCCAATTGTAAAGCGAAAGGAGAAAAATATGGCACAAAAGGCTCATAGTTTATCGCACACAAAGTGGCACTGTTCTATCACATTGTGTTCACCCCTAAGCATAGACGAAAAGTCATCTATAATCAATATAGAATTAGTTTAGGCGAAATATTTCATCGCTTTTGCAGTTATAAAGGAGTTGAAATTATCGAGGGTCACATAATACTAGACAATGTACATCTATTAGGAAGTATTCCACCAAGGAAAAGTGTTTTTAGCTTTATGGGATATTTAAAAGGTAAGAGTGCACTCATGATGTTTGACAAACACGCCAACCTCAAGTACAAGTATTTCTAGGAGGAAGGTTATTATGTGAGCACAGTAGGGCTCAATGAAGCCATAATTAAGAAATATATTCAAGAGTAAAGAAATAATCCAGTGGATGATTTCTTCATGGGTATGAAATTTGAGAACGAGTAAAGCATGATATAGCACTAGATAAATTGAGTGTAAAAGAATATGAGGCTCCCTTTAGGGATAGTAGTAAGTAATACTAAAGCCTCTTTAAGAGGCAAGTGACGAGTCAATAGCAATAAGCCTTGAACAAAGTGAAAGCCAGCGTCTTTAAGCGCTGGCTGGTCATGATTGGTCTATTCCCACTCAACAGTTGCTGGTGGTTTACTTGTAATGTCGTAGACGATGCGGTTAACATGATCCACTTCATTTACGATACGCACAGAAATCTTTTGAAGAACTTCCCAAGGAATTTTGGCAAAATCAGCAGTCATACCATCGATAGAGGTGATAGCACGGATTGCAATTGTGTAGTCGTAAGTGCGACCGTCACCCATAACCCCAACTGAACGAACACCTGTATTAACTGTGAAGTATTGCCAGATATCGCGGTCAAGACCAGCTTTGGCAATTTCCTCACGAAGAATAGCGTCTGATTCGCGAACTGTTTCTAGTTTCTCTTCAGTAATTTCTCCCATGACACGGATAGCAAGTCCTGGTCCTGGGAATGGTTGGCGCCATACGATATGGTCTGGCATACCAAGCTCTGTACCTAGGGCACGAACTTCGTCCTTATAAAGAGTGTTGAGTGGTTCGATCAATTCAAACTGCATGTCTTCTGGAAGACCACCCACGTTGTGGTGTGACTTGATAGTTTGAGCTGTATCTGTACCAGACTCGATAACGTCTGTGTATAAGGTACCTTGAGCAAGGAATTTCACATCTTTGAGCTTGCTTGCTTCGTCATCGAATACATAGACAAACTCATTACCGATAATTTTACGTTTTTGTTCTGGGTCAGAAACGCCAGCAAGTTTATCAAGGAAACGTTTAGCAGCGTCTGCTTTGACGATATTCAAGCCAAACTTACCACCAAGCATGTCCATAACCTGATCTGCTTCATCTTTACGAAGAAGACCGTGGTCTACGAAGATACAGATCAATTGATCGCCAATAGCCTTTTGGAGAAGAACTCCAACAACTGAAGAGTCAACGCCACCTGATAGACCAAGAAGGACACGCTTATCACCGACGGTTTCACGGATTTTTTGGATCTGCATATCAATGAAATTATCCATTGACCAGTCGCCTTTAGCCTTACAGATGTTAAGGGCAAAGTTACGAAGGATATCATTTCCGTATACAGAATGACGAACTTCTGGATGGAATTGGATACCGTAAATGTGTTTATCTGGGTTTTCAATGGCTGCATAAGGGCAGTCAGCTGATGTTCCAGTACAAACAAAGTCAGAAGGAATCTCAGTAACCGCATCACCATGGCTCATCAAAACAGTCTGCTCGTCTGGTGTTGATTCAAAAAGAGCTGATGGTGTGTGAATAAGAGTTGATTGACCGTATTCACGATTTCCAGCATCACCTGCAGGGACAACTTTTCCTCCAAGTTTATGGGTCAATAACTGCATACCGTAACAAATTCCCAAAATAGGAATTCCGAGTTCGAAGATTTCTGGGTCAATATCAAATGAACCATCTTCGTATACAGAGTTTGGACCACCTGATAGGATAATTCCTACAGGATTGATTTCACGAACTTCAGCAGCTGAAATTTTATGGCTCTTTAGTTCTGAAAAAACACCAATCTCACGGATACGGCGTGAAATCAGCTGGTTGTATTGGCTACCATAGTCCAATACGATGATTTTTTCTACATCTTGCAAATCAGTTGAAATGTTGCTCATCTTTTTCCTTTCTCAAAAGAAATATCTTTTTTCAATATTCTATCACAAATAAGGGCGAATTACCAACTAAACAAGGCGAAGTTTGACTTTTTCTAGTTTATTGGGGTACAATAGAGAAAAGATAGAAATGAAGTGAAAAATATGCTACCCGCTTATATGAAAATCCATGATCAGATTAAAAAAGATATTGACGAACATCGTTGGGCCATTGGCGAGAGGCTTCCTAGTGAACGAGATTTAGCAGAGCAGTTTGCGGTTAGTCGCATGACTCTCCGCCAAGCAGTATCTCTATTAGTCGAAGAAGGCGTCTTAGAGCGCCGTGTAGGAAGCGGCACCTTTGTTTCCAGTACTCGAGTACAAGAAAAGATGCGAGGGACAACCAGTTTTACTGAAATTGTTAAGTCCCAAGGTAAAGTACCCTCTAGCCAGCTCATTTCCTACAGAAAAACCATTCCCAATGAGCAGGAAGTTGCAAAGCTAGGAATTTCTCCAACGGAGAATATTATCCGAATGGAACGGGTCCGCTATGCCGACCAAGTTCCTCTAGTTTATGAAGTTGCTTCTATTCCTGAAAAATTCATTAAGGACTTTAAAAAAGAAGAAATCACTAGTCATTTCTTCCAGACCTTGCAAAAACATGGCTACCGTATTGGCAAATCACAGCAGACTATCTATGCTCGCCTTGCTAAGGAAAAAATTGCCCACTATTTGGAAGTTGAAAAAGGACATGCTATTCTTGGTCTGACTCAGATTTCTTACCTAGAAGATGGTACTGCATTTGAATACGTAAAAAGTCAGTATGTAGGCGAACGCTTTGAATTTTATCTTGAGAATAACTAGTCTATAAAGGCTAGTTTTTTGATTTCCTAAAAGATTAGAATTGTCAAAACAATCTGTCTAGGCTTGATTTTATCGCTTATTTACTATAAAATGAGAAGGAAAAACGTCAAACTTTTATATTGCAAATAGGAGAAAACATGACAAAAACATTAAAACGTCCTGAGGTTTTATCACCTGCAGGGACTTTAGAGAAGCTAAAAGTAGCTGTTCAGTATGGTGCAGATGCTGTCTTTATCGGTGGTCAGGCCTATGGTCTTCGTAGCCGTGCAGGAAACTTTACCTTTGAACAGATGGAAGAAGGTGTCCAGTTTGCGGCCAAGTATGGTGCTAAGGTTTATGTGGCTGCCAACATGGTTATGCACGAAGGAAATGAAGCTGGTGCTGGTGAGTGGTTCCGTAAACTGCGTGATATCGGGATTGCAGCAGTTATCGTATCTGACCCAGCCTTGATTATGATTGCAGCGACTGAAGCACCAGGTCTTGAAATCCACCTCTCTACCCAAGCAAGTGCCACTAACTATGAAACCCTTGAGTTCTGGAAAGAACTGGGCTTAACTCGTGTCGTTTTGGCGCGTGAGGTTTCGATGGAAGAATTAGCTGAAATTCGCAAACGTACAGATGTTGAGATTGAAGCCTTTGTCCACGGAGCCATGTGTATTTCTTACTCTGGTCGTTGTACTCTTTCAAACCATATGAGTATGCGTGATGCCAACCGTGGTGGTTGTTCACAGTCTTGTCGCTGGAAATACGATCTTTACGACATGCCATTTGGTCAAGAACGTAAGAGCCTTAAAGGTGAAATTCCAGAAGAATTTTCGATGTCTGCCGTTGATATGTCTATGATTGACCATATCCCAGATATGATTGAAAACGGTGTGGACAGTCTAAAAATCGAAGGACGTATGAAGTCTATTCACTATGTTTCAACTGTAACCAACTGCTACAAGGCGGCTGTTGATGCTTATCTAGAGAGTCCAGAGAAGTTTGAAGCTATCAAGCAAGACTTGATTGATGAGATGTGGAAGGTTGCCCAACGTGAATTAGCAACAGGTTTCTACTACGGTACACCATCGGAAAATGAGCAGTTGTTTGGTGCTCGTCGTAAAATTCCTGAGTATAAGTTTGTTGCTGAAGTGGTTTCTTATGATGATGCGACACAAACAGCAACTATTCGTCAACGGAACGTTATTAACGAAGGAGACCAAGTTGAGTTTTATGGCCCAGGTTTCCGTCATTTTGAAACGTATATCGAAAATTTACATGATGCCAAAGGCAATAAAATAGACCGCGCTCCAAATCCAATGGAACTCTTGACAATCAAAGTCCCACAACCTGTTCAAGCTGGAGACATGGTTCGAGCTCTTAAAGAAGGTCTCATCAATCTTTATAAGGAAGATGGAACTAGCGTCACAGTGCGTGCTTAATAAACATGTAGGAGACGAAAGCTTTCTAGTTGCTTTCCCTTTAATCCTACTTACTAAAGAACCTTAGGTTAAAGAAAATATATTAATTTCCATCCGAGATTTCATCTCGGATTTTTTCATTATTTTTCAGAAAGGTCTAGATAATGGACGGATTTATTACAAGTTTTTTCCAAAGTTTTCTATATAATAGACTCAAAAATAGTAAAATTGTAAATAATTTCCGTTAAGCGCTTTCAATGTTGGTAAAAAGTTGACAAATCCAATTTTTAGGACTAAACTAAGTAAGTAAATTTTAATTAAAAGGAGAATTCGTCATGAATTTAACATTTTTCGGTCTATGTCTTGCCTGTATGGGTGTATCTCTTGGTGAAGGTATGTTGATGAACGGTTTGTTGAAATCAGTTGCTCGCCAACCAGATATCATCTCAGAACTACGTAGTTTGATGATCCTAGGGGTTGCCTTTATTGAAGGTACTTTCTTCGTTACTCTTGTCTTTTCATTTATCATCAAATAAAAGAAGTATAAATTGAAAAAGGGAGGATTTTAGATGGAAGAAAGTATTAATCCAACCATCAATATTGGTCCTGTTACCTTTAATTTAACCATAGTAGTTTTGACTTTGTTGACTGTAGCACTTATTTTTGGCTTTATTTATTGGGCAACTCGAAATATGACTTTGAGACCCACAGGAAAACAAAATGTATTAGAGTATTTATTTGATTTTGTTGTTGGATTTACAAAATCAAACCTTGGTCCAATGATAAAGGATTATTCTCTCTTTTATTTCTGTTTATTCCTATTTATGGCCATTGCAAATAATATTGGCTTAATGGCTAGAATTCAGACTACAGATGGTGTAAATCTTTGGACCTCACCAACAGCAAATTTGTCATTTGACTTGGTCTTGTCTTTTACAATTATCTTAATGACACACGTAGAAGGAATTCGTCGTCGTGGAATCAAAAAGTATTTAAAAGCATTTGTAACACCAGGTTTTATGACACCAATGAATCTCTTGGAAGAAGTTACCAATCTCCTTTCACTTGCATTGCGGGTATTTGGTAATATCTTTGCAGGGGAAGTGATGGCAAGTATGTTAGTCCTACTTTCTCATCAGGCCTTCTATTGGTATCCTATTGCTTTTGGAACAAATCTAATCTGGACTGCATTTTCTGTTTTTATTTCTTGTGTACAAGCATATGTATTTACATTGTTATCTTCAATGTACCTAGGAAATAAAATTAATGATGAAGAATAGAAAGGAGTAGTTTATGAATGTAACAGTAGGTGAATTACTTGGTGATTTTATACTAATCGCTGGTTCCTTTATTCTCTTGCTAGTCTTGGTTAAGAAATATGCTTGGTCAAATTTGACTAGTATTTTCGAACAAAGAGCAGAAAAAATTGCAGCAGATATTGACGGAGCTGAACAAGCACGTCAAAAAGCAGAAGTATTGGCTCAAAAACGCGAAGATGAATTGGCTGGTAGCCGTAAAGAAGCTAAGACAATCATTGAGAATGCGAAAGAAACAGCTGAGAAAAGCAAAGCTAGTATTTTAGCAGATGCTAAGCTAGAAGCAGGACGCTTGAAAGAAAAAGCGAACCAAGAAATTGCTCAAAATAAAGCTGAAGCTTTACAAAGCGTTAAGGGTGAGGTAGCAGATTTGACAATCAGTTTAGCTGGTAAAATCATCTCACAAAACCTTGACGGTCATGCCCATAAAGAACTCATTGATCAGTATATCGATCAGTTAGGAGAAGCTTAATGGACAAGAAAACAGTAAAGGTAATTGAAAAATACAGCATGCCTTTTGTCCAATTGGTTTTAGAAAAAGGAGAAGAAGACCGTATCTTTTCAGACTTAGCTCAAATCAAGCAAGTTGCTGAAGAAACAGGTTTACCTTCTTTTTTAAAAAAAGTGGCAGTAGACGAGTCTGATAAGGAAAAAACAATTGCTTTCTTCCAAGACTCTGTGTCACCTTTATTGCAAAACTTTATCCAGGTTCTTATCTACAATCACAGAGCAAATCTTTTTTATGATATTCTTGTAGATTGCTTGAACCGACTTGAAAAAGAAACAAATCGATTTGAAGTGACGATTACGTCAGCTCATCCTTTAACTGATGAACAGAAGAGTCGCTTGCTCCCTTTGATTGAGAAAAAAATGTCTCTTAAAGTAAGGAGTGTAAAAGAACAAATCGATGAAAGTCTTATTGGTGGTTTTGTCATTTTTGCCAATCACAAGACAATTGATGTGAGTATTAAACAACAACTTAAAGTTGTTAAAGAAAATTTGAAATAGAAAGTGGTGTTCTTTTGGCAATTAACGCACAAGAAATCAGCGCTTTAATTAAGCAACAAATTGAAAATTTCAAACCCAATTTTGATGTGACTGAAACAGGTGTTGTAACCTATATCGGGGACGGTATCGCGCGTGCTCACGGACTTGAAAATGCCATGAGTGGAGAGTTGTTGATTTTTGAAAACGGCTCTTATGGTATGGCTCAAAACTTGGAGTCAACAGATGTTGGTATTATCATCCTAGGTGACTTTACAGATATCCGTGAAGGCGATACAATCCGCCGTACAGGGAAAATCATGGAAGTCCCAGTAGGTGAAAGTCTGATTGGACGTGTTGTGGATCCGCTTGGTCGTCCAGTTGATGGTCTTGGAGAAATCCACACTGATAAAACTCGTCCAGTAGAAGCGCCAGCTCCTGGTGTTATGCAACGTAAGTCTGTATCAGAACCATTGCAAACTGGTTTGAAAGCTATCGACGCCCTTGTACCGATTGGTCGTGGTCAACGTGAGTTGATTATCGGTGACCGTCAGACAGGGAAAACAACCATTGCAATTGATACAATCTTGAACCAAAAAGGTCAAGATATGATCTGTATCTATGTTGCGATTGGACAAAAAGAATCAACAGTTCGTACGCAAGTAGAAACACTACGTCAGTACGGTGCCTTGGACTACACAATCGTTGTGACTGCCTCTGCTTCACAACCATCTCCATTGCTTTTCCTAGCTCCTTATGCTGGGGTTGCCATGGCGGAAGAATTTATGTACCAAGGGAAACATGTTTTGATCGTTTATGATGATTTATCAAAACAAGCGGTAGCTTATCGTGAACTCTCTCTCTTGCTTCGTCGTCCTCCAGGTCGTGAAGCTTTCCCAGGGGATGTTTTCTACCTTCACAGCCGTTTGCTTGAGCGCTCAGCTAAAGTTTCTGATGAACTTGGTGGTGGATCTATTACAGCCCTACCGTTTATCGAGACACAAGCAGGAGATATCTCTGCCTATATCGCAACCAACGTGATTTCAATCACTGATGGACAAATCTTCCTTGGTGATGGTCTCTTCAATGCAGGTATTCGTCCAGCCATCGATGCGGGTTCTTCTGTATCGCGTGTAGGTGGTTCTGCACAAATCAAAGCCATGAAGAAGGTTGCTGGTACACTTCGTATCGACCTTGCTTCATACCGTGAGTTGGAAGCCTTCACTAAGTTTGGTTCTGACTTAGATGCGGCGACACAGGCTAAGTTGAACCGTGGACGTCGTACAGTGGAAGTTTTGAAACAACCTGTTCACAAACCATTACCTGTTGAGAAACAAGTAACCATTCTCTATGCTTTGACACATGGTTTCTTGGATACTGTTCCAGTAGATGATATTGTTCGTTTCGAGGAAGAGTTCCATGCCTTCTTTGACGCTCAACATCCAGAGATTTTAGAAACCATTCGTGATACAAAAGACTTGCCAGAAGAAGCAGTCTTGGATGCTGCGATTACAGAGTTTCTCAATCAAACCAGCTTCCAATAAGAATAGAGGTGTCAGATGGCAGTATCTCTAAATGATATTAAAACAAAAATCGCCTCAACAAAAAATACGAGTCAAATCACTAATGCCATGCAGATGGTATCAGCTGCTAAGCTAGGTCGTTCTGAAGAAGCTGCTCGCAATTTCCAAGTTTATGCTCAGAAAGTTCGTAAACTTTTGACGGATATTCTTCATGGGAATGGAGCTGGTAGTTCAACCAATCCGATGTTGATTAGCCGTCCAGTTAAGAAGACAGGCTATATCGTCATTACATCAGACCGAGGTTTGGTTGGAGGTTATAATTCTTCTATTCTGAAAGCCGTTATGGAGCTGAAAGAAGAATACCATCCAGACGGTAAAGGTTTTGAAATGATCTGTATTGGTGGAATGGGAGCTGATTTCTTTAAAGCTCGTGGTATTCAACCACTTTATGAACTACGTGGCTTGGCAGATCAACCAAGCTTTGATGAAGTTCGTAAGATTATTTCAAAAACTGTTGAAATGTACCAAAATGAACTTTTTGATGAACTCTATGTCTGCTATAACCACCATGTCAATACGCTAACCAGTCAAATGCGTGTGGAACAAATGCTTCCAATTGTTGACTTGGATCCAAATGAAGCAGATGATAGTTACAGCTTGACCTTTGAATTGGAAACTAGCCGAGAAGAAATTTTGGAGCAGTTGTTGCCTCAATTTGCAGAAAGTATGATTTACGGTGCTATTATCGATGCTAAGACAGCTGAAAATGCTGCAGGTATGACAGCTATGCAAACAGCGACAGATAATGCTAAGAAAGTCATCAATGATTTGACAATTCAGTATAACCGTGCCAGACAGGCGGCGATTACACAAGAAATTACAGAAATCGTAGCAGGAGCTAGTGCCTTAGAATAGGCTCTAGTCCAGCTCGTATGAAAATGAACTTAGGACCTAGTTGAACTAGGAACCGACAGTATCTTATATAGAATAGGAGAAGGAGATGAGTTCAGGTAAAATTGCTCAGGTTATCGGTCCCGTTGTAGACGTCTTGTTTGCAGCAGGGGAAAAACTTCCTGAGATTAACAATGCACTTGTCGTCTACAAAAATGACGAAAGAAAAACAAAAATCGTCCTTGAAGTAGCCTTGGAGTTGGGAGATGGTATGGTCCGTACTATCGCCATGGAATCAACAGATGGTTTGACTCGTGGAATGGAAGTATTGGACACAGGTCGTCCAATCTCTGTACCAGTAGGTAAAGAAACTTTGGGACGTGTCTTCAATGTTTTGGGAGATACCATTGACTTGGAAGCTCCTTTTACAGAAGATGCAGAGCGTCAGCCAATTCATAAAAAAGCTCCAACTTTTGATGAGTTGTCTACCTCTTCTGAAATCCTTGAAACAGGGATTAAGGTTATCGACCTTCTTGCCCCTTACCTTAAAGGTGGTAAGGTTGGACTTTTCGGTGGTGCCGGAGTTGGTAAAACTGTCTTGATTCAAGAATTGATTCACAACATTGCCCAAGAACACGGTGGTATTTCAGTATTTACCGGTGTTGGGGAACGTACTCGTGAGGGTAATGACCTTTACTGGGAAATGAAAGAATCAGGCGTTATCGAGAAAACAGCCATGGTATTTGGTCAGATGAATGAGCCACCAGGAGCACGTATGCGTGTTGCCCTTACTGGTTTGACAATTGCTGAATACTTCCGTGATGTAGAAGGCCAAGACGTGCTTCTCTTTATCGATAATATCTTCCGTTTCACTCAGGCTGGTTCAGAAGTATCTGCCCTTTTGGGTCGTATGCCATCAGCCGTTGGTTACCAACCAACACTTGCTACGGAAATGGGTCAATTGCAAGAGCGTATTACATCAACTAAAAAGGGTTCTGTAACCTCTATCCAGGCTATCTATGTGCCAGCGGATGACTATACTGACCCAGCGCCAGCAACAGCCTTCGCTCACTTGGACTCAACAACTAACTTGGAACGTAAGTTGGTACAATTGGGTATCTACCCAGCCGTTGACCCACTTGCTTCAAGCTCACGTGCCTTGGCACCTGAAATTGTTGGAGAAGAGCACTATGCAGTTGCTGCTGAAGTAAAACGTGTTCTTCAACGTTACCATGAATTGCAAGATATTATTGCTATCCTTGGTATGGATGAGCTTTCTGATGAAGAAAAGACCTTGGTTGCTCGTGCTCGTCGTATCCAGTTCTTCTTGTCACAAAACTTCAACGTTGCTGAACAATTTACTGGTCAACCAGGTTCTTATGTTCCAGTTGCTGAAACTGTTCGTGGCTTTAAGGAAATCCTTGATGGTAAACACGACCACTTGCCAGAAGATGCCTTCCGTGGTGTAGGTTCTATCGAAGATGTGATTGCAAAAGCTGAAAAAATGGGATTTTAAGAGGTGATCTATGGCTCAGTTAACTGTCCAGATCGTGACACCAGATGGTCTCGTCTATGATCACCATGCCAGCT
>CBDFAU010000006.1:0-97662 GCA_965245755.1 Streptococcus mitis
CTTGAGTTTGTGGTTGACCTTGTTTTCCAGTTGTTTCTTTTGGTTCTGCTGTTGGGATTACTGGGGTTACTGTTGGTGTGTAAGTTGTTTCTACCTTAGTTCCGTTAGTATCCTTCGCTACAACCTTAGCTGGATCTGGTGTGCCTGTGAAGTCTTTGTTTGGTTGGAATGTGATAACTCCTGTTGTTGGATCAATTGTGTATGTTCCAACTTCTTTACCATCTTTCATCGCTGGCATTGTTGTTACTTCGTTACCACTTGGGTCTACCAATTTAACAGTTGTCTTATCAATTGGTGCTACTTCATCACCTTGTTTGAACATTGACTCTGTTTCTTGAGTTTGTGGTTGACCTTGTTTTCCAGTTGTTTCTTTTGGTTCTGCTGTTGGTGTTACTGGAGTTACTGTTGGTGTGTAAGTTGTTTCTACCTTAGTTCCGTTAGTATCCTTCGCTACAACCTTAGCTGGATCTGGTGTGCCTGTGAAGTCTTTGTTTGGTTGGAATGTGATAACTCCTGTTGTTGGATCAATTGTGTATGTTCCAACTTCTTTACCATCTTTCATCGCTGGCATTGTTGTTACTTCGTTACCACTTGGGTCTACCAATTTAACAGTTGTCTTATCAATTGGTGCTACTTCATCACCTTGTTTGAACATTGACTCTGTTTCTTGAGTTTGTGGTTGACCTTGTTTTCCAGTTGTTTCTTTTGGTTCTGCTGTTGGTACTACTGGAGTTACTGTTGGTGTGTAAGTAGCTGTTGCTGGTGTTCCATTCTTATCTTTAACTTCAACAGTTGCTGGATCTGGTGTACCAACAAAGTCTTTGTTTGGTTTAAATGTTACAACACCTGTTAATGGATCGATTACGTATTTACCAACTTCTTTTCCATCTTTTGTTGCTGGAATTTCTTTGTCATCAACTGGTTGTCCATTTACTACAAATTTAGCTGGTTGCTGTTCGTTGATAGTAATTGGAGCTGTTTCATCACCTTGTGTAAAGACAGGTTTACCTGTTTGTTCTTGACCTTGTTTACCTTCAGATGTAACTGGTGCTCCTGTCGGTGTTACTGGTGTTACTTCTGGAGTATATTTACCTTTTGAAGTAACTGGAACTTTGTTTCCTTCTGAATCAGTTGCTGTTACTGATACTTGTACATTAACACCTTTAGCTTTTCCTGTAAATGTTGGAAGTGGTTCAAATGTTACTACACCTGTTGTTGGATCGATTGAGTATGTTCCTTCTCCATCAACTACCACTTTACCTTCAGCATTAGCTCCTTCTAATGAGTAGGCAGCTGTTGTCCAGTCAACATTTGTGCCATCTAATGTATTATCTGTATTATTTAATTCAGAGAAACGATCTTTTCCTGATTTAGAGGTTTGAGATTGTCCTTGTTTTCCTGTAGTCTCATCTGCAGATGGTGCAATTCCGTATACAGTTGGTGTATATGAATTTTCTCCCGCTACTGTTACTGGATTTCCTGATTCATCATTAAATGTTACATCAGCCGCTACTGTTACTGGATTTGCAGTTCCTACAAATCCTTCTACTGGAGTGAACGTCACTTCACCTGTCGTTGGATCTACAGTGTATGTTCCTTCTTCAGTTGTTAAAGATTCAACTTTAGCTCCTGTTTTTGGATCTACTAGTTTGTAATTTGATACTGTAGTTCCTTCTTTTCCATCATTGAAATTGTCGGCCATTGAGTCAGTTTGTTTTTGACCTTGAGCGCCTGATGATTTTTCAGGTTCAGTTACCACAATATAGTATGTTGTTTCTGTAACCGCATCATCAGTCAAAGCTCCAGAATCAGTTCCACCTACTGTAGGTGTAGTAACAACACCATTTGAGTCTACTCCTGAAACTGTTACTTTGTAACGTCCAAGTTTATTAAGAGTATATGCTGTTGCATTTGCTAGATTAGTTTGAGCTGCATTAATCAAAGATGTTCGTGCCAATTCAACTGCTTTCTCAGCTGCCAATGCGTCTGCACGAGATGAAGTTACTTTTGTATCAAGAGTTGCAACATTTCCTTTAGTAGTAGCAATTTCTGCTTCAGTGGCTGCTTTAAGCTCATTTACTTTATCAAGGGCATCTTGAGCCATTTGTTGAGCTGTCGGTGAAACTGTACGAAGTTTTAGATTATCCAATGCCAATTGAGCATCCTCTGCTATTCGAGTAAGACGATCTAAACGTTCTTGCAAGCTTGCCAATGTATTTTGAGCTTCCTGCTTATCTTTCACGGCTTGAGCAGCTGCATTCGTTTTTTCAGCTGCAGCACGTTGGGCAGCGATATAAGCAGCTTCTTCTGCTTTTGCAGCATCAAATACAGTTTGTGCTCCATCTGGATCAGTTACTGTCACTTTTGTTTGAATAATATCTGAATTTTCAGCATTAGATTTATCATCGATTGCATCGGTAAATTTAACATTTGCCTTTGGTGAAGCAATTAAGTTAACTGTTGTTCCTTTATTCTCAGAATAACTTGTTGATGTTGAGTTTGGTTTTGCATTCTGAATAGAAGCTAAATCAGTGCCTACTGCTTCACGATAGGCCACATAACCACTAAATCCTGAAGTAGTTGAAATTTTCCAACCAGCATTTGATTCTGTAGCAGTCACTGTAGAACCATCTGAAGCTGTCCATTGATTAGATACTGAATCGTAACTTACTTTAATTGTTCTACCTTGAGTAGAAGAAGTTTGGTCATTCGGCAATAGTGTCTCAGTACGGAAAACATCTCCTACTGCTTTTACTTCACCCTTAGTACGAATTTCTGCTACCTTATCAACAAGATTCGCTGCTGTAGAGCTAACAGTCCACGTACGAGTAAATTCGTAAACAAAGAGCTTGACATCACCGTTAGCTTGAGCTTCCGTATAAATACGACGTTCAGTCAATGTAGAAGTTCCATCACCATTATCAACCAAGTGATATGCATCTTCATTTGAAAGTGTGTATTTACCTGTTGCACGGTTAAATGTTGCCACATATTCTTTTTGATTGTGATCTTTAACAGTTACTGTATCACGTTGAAGATATGCTTGAACTTTATCAGTAGTTGCTTTCGCAGTAATACTATCTACACCTACGTATTTAGTTGATTCCGCCTCTACCGGTAAGTTAATAGTTGTATCTCCTGAAGCAGCTACTGCAGCTAAAGTTGAACCTTCTTCTACTGCCCCATTAGTAGTTCCCGCTGCAACTACCCAGTTTCCATCTTTAACTGCTAATTTCGTTACTTTTCCGTCTGGCGTTGTGATTTCAGCTGTATTAGCACCTTTAGAAATTGTTACAGGAACGTTTGTTGCATAAGCCTCGACGTTTTTCACTGTAATCTTAGGTGCAACCGCAACTGTAAGGTTTTCATGAGCTTCTTGACCATTCATGTTCCATGCATTTGCAGAGTTGTAGTCTTTTGCCAAAGCAGCAACAGTAAAGATACCAGCTTCTGTTGGTGTACCAGTAATGAGCCCTGTCTCTGGAGCATAAGTCAATCCTGGAATAGTATCATCAAGAGATACTGGCTTTGTTCCATTTGTTTTACCATTTAATGTTGTATAGGCAGTAACCGTTTGAGGATTGTTCATAGATCTCACAGTGGTTCCATCAGCTGCCACAAACTCTGCTGGTTTTCTACTTGATTCTGGTGCTGTCTTAGATCCAGCTAAGAACTTAGAACCATCTTCACGTTGATAGTTAGCTCGTGTATCTCTATTTACACCATCATTATCAACATATTTCAAATCATGGCTAACTTGATCTCCAACAGTTACCATTGTTGATTGACCTTGGATTCTCGGAGCTGTTGTATCTTGCCAACCAATCCAACCAGCTTGAAGGTCACGGAAGAATACCTTTTGCTCAGTATCACCTTTTGCAATAGTTAGTTCATAACGGAAGTCGTACACACCATTTTGAATACTTGCTCCAACATAACCTTCTACAGTATCAGTAGCTGCATTATATCCTAAACCTGGCGGCAAGTTCATTGGAGTGATTTTCTTGATTGTATAACCTGCTGCTTTGGCTGCATCATTCAACTCGAAACGTTTTGTTACGTCTTTAAGATAAACATAGTGGTTACCTTGTTCGTAAGTGTAGCCATAGATTTCTGTGGTTAGGTACTCATAAGCTCCACCTGAGCCATATGAATTAGTATTATTATTTTGACCACTTGCACGGAGTTTATTATTCCACATCGCTGCTTCACGCCCAAGTTTTTGAGCTTCTGTTTTTGATAAAGGAAGGTCAGTACGTGCACCAGTCCCAGGTTGTGGATTGTTTCTAGCTGCTGTCTCTGTGTTTTCAGATTGGAATCCTTTAACATAGATACGATATGCATCATTGTTATCCAATGTTTTATATGTTTTACCAGTAGCTGTTGCAAACTCACCGTTTTCTTTTCTAAGTTCTGTAGAAGCTAAGGTATAGCCTTCATTAGCTGAACGTAAGTGTGAACCTTGGACTAGTTCTTTACCATTACGTTCATCTTTAGAACCAGTGTTTTCAATTGCGTTTGACTCAGATTTTTTCTCTGTGTTCTCAGCTTTTTTCCCTACAGTTTCTTTACCATTTGTAGTATCAACTGCTGGAGTTTCTTTTTTCTCAACTGGCTTGTTTTGTAGTTTTGAGTTTACAGTTGTTACAAGTTTGTTGTAAGCTGCTTTTAACTCATCTTGACTAGTAGCACTTGAAAGAGCTGCTTTTGCCGCTTCCAAATCTGCATTCAAAAGAGCCAAACTTTCGTCTGTCTTGTTTGCATATTTACCTGCAGCTATATTTCCTGCTACCTGGTTAACATAAGCCTCTAATTGACTCTTATCCAATTTAAGAGCTACTACTTCTTTCGGAGCTTCCTCTGGTTTAGCTTTCTCTGCTTTAACCTCTGGTTTAGCTTCCTCTACTTTAGTTTCTGGCTTAACGGCTTCCTTCTCTTTATTAGAATCCGCTTGATTTGCTGGGGCAGTAGCTGCTGCTACAGACGCTTCAGCGCCTTGAACTTCCGTTGCTGATACCGCACCATTTCCAAGGAACATCAAACCAGCTGCAATTGCTACTGATGCTGCTCCAAAGCTATATTTCCGGATACCATAACGGATGTACTTTTCTACTCTAAAATCTTGTTGTTGCTTGCCTTTCATTTAGACCCACAACCTCCTTTTTTATTTTGATGTCGATTTACAAGTTATTGATATCGAAAACTCACAGGTAACCTCAGATGAAACAAAAGATGTTAGAAGTGAAGCTTGATATCATAAAATTGTCTACAACATACAACTTTATGATATCATATTTTCTAGTCTGTAGCAAATAAAATGACTTATTTTTTTATTCTAAATTTAAAATAAATATTTTCCAAAAATACAACAATTTTCAGACTCTTTAAGTTGTAAAATAAGATGCATCAAACTGTCATAGGCCACACACTATATTTTTTCATAATCGGTATATTAATTTATATTAACTATACATGTATGTTTTGTTTTCTTTTATTACAAACTTTCTTCTAATAAAGAGTACAATTTACTTGTTTCATTAATTCACTCTCCAGCTCATTAGCTTTATTTTAAATTCCAGTCAATTAAAAACTCTAGCTAGTTCATAACTCTAAAAATAGCTATCTCTATTTTAGACAGAATGAAGTAGATAGCAAGTAACCTTCTATAAAGAAGAACTTTCTGTCTACTTTATTCATCATAACTGTGCTATACTTAATTTAGTACATTCTTTGAGATTGGAGTTAATATGAAAATCCATAAAACCGTGAATCCTGTTGCCTATGAAAACACCTATTACCTGGAAGGTGAAAAGCACCTCATCGTCATCGATCCTGGTAGCCATTGGGAAGCTATTCGTCAGACAATCGAGAAGATCAACAAACCTATCTGTGCTATTCTCTTGACCCACGCCCATTATGACCATATCATGAGTCTGGACTTGGTTCGCGAGACTTTTGGCAATCCACCTGTCTATATCGCAGAGAGTGAAGCCAGCTGGCTCTATACTCCTGTCGATAATCTCTCTGGACTTCCCCGCCACGATGATATGGCAGATGTGGTCGCAAAACCTGCAGAACACACCTTTGTCTTTCATGAAGAATACCAACTAGAGGAATTTCGTTTCACTGTCTTGCCAACACCAGGTCACTCTATCGGTGGTGTTTCTATCGTCTTTCCTGATGCTCACCTAGTCTTGACGGGAGATGCTCTATTTCGAGAAACCATCGGACGGACCGACCTTCCGACTGGTAGCATGGAGCAACTCTTTCATAGTATCCAGACCCAACTCTTCACTCTACCAAACTATGATGTCTATCCAGGGCATGGTCCAGCTACTACTATTGCCCACGAAAAGACTTTCAATCCCTTTTTCTAGCAAGCAAAAAACCAAGGAATTTTTTATCCTTGGTTTTTGTGTACTGCTATTCAATTCTCCATTCTTTGATTTTAGAATCTAGTCTAGTATTGAATTTCATCGAATACTAGTTGACTGGCTGAAATTCTTTCCATTCAAATTTAGCTAAATCAACTTCATTAGAAGAAATCCCTAAGATTTGCTCTGGCTTTTGATCACTACCAATTTGAAAAATACCTTTTTTAATCTTCTGGACTCCGTCTTTATCAAAAGCATATAGACTTAAGTTCATTTCTGGTCGTGTTGACTGCCAGTCTGCATATCTGACTTGACCGTTTTCATAAATAACTAAACTGGAACGAAAACCTCCCGCAGAAGCTACATAAGCAGTATGAAGCAACTTGGGTTGTTTATTCTCTAAATAGTAAATGGCTGAAACAAATTTTTCATCTCCAATAAGTAACTCGTCTTGACCATCCTTATTCAAATCAGCAATAACATATTTCCAATCTGGTGCATTTTTATAATCCATTCGAGAGAAAATCAAACCATATTCATCTGAAGCAATCTTGTGTTGTTTATTTTCCTCGTACAAATCTTCTCTATTACCTTGCTTTAAAAGGTCTGTATAATGATTGTACCGCTCTATTACTTCCTTGTACAAATCTTTTCCTGTTTCGCTTTTCGTTTCCATTGTTGTTGGTGGCGTTGCCATTGAAGAACTTGTACTAGTTTGGCTCTCTGACTTCGTAGAGCTTTCCTTCTGTTCCTCTTTGGTAGAAGATGATTGTGTTGCCGAAGGTTCTATTTTTTCATCTTTTTTGTTTGCACCACAAGATGCTAAAACAAAAACAGTAAGAATAGCTGAGAATATCATTAAAAATTTCTTCATATTAACCTCTTTAACCCATCCTATATAGATTTACGGATTTTAGTATTAGATTCAATTCATTACCAAATAATGACGCGGTCTTCTGGTGAACGCCACATACCATCTCCTTCTTTGACATCATAGGTTGTAAAGAAATCATCGAAGTTTGGTACTTGCACATTGACACGGAGTTTGGCTGGTGCGTGCACATCGACACTAGCCAAAAGTTTCATAAATTCTGGACGACCTTTCATGCGCCAGATGCGACCGAAGTTATGGAAGAACTCTTCTGCTGAGAAGTCTGGTTCTCGCTTGGCTGCTTCAAGCGCTGCAGCAATTCCTCCCAAGTCAGCCACGTTTTCTGACACAGTCAATTTACCGTTAATGGTTGCACCATAAGAATCCTGTCCATCAAATTGGTCAATAACTTTTTGTGTTTTCTCCTTGAAGGCAGCATAGTCACTCTCTGTCCACCAATCCTTTAGGCTACCATTTTCATCAAAGGAAGCTCCATTGGTATCAAAGGCGTGGGAAATTTCATGGGCAATAACCGCCCCAATACCACCGTAGTTAGCAGAAGACGACTGATGTAAGTCATAGAAAGGAGCCTGTAAAATAGCTGCTGGGAAGACAATCAGGTTCTTCTGTGGATTGTAGTAGGCATTGACCATATGAGCAGGCATTCCCCATTCCTTGTAGTCTACAGGTTGGTTCCACTTGCTCCAACTGTGTTTGATTTCCACACGCGCAAAGGCCAGAGCATTATCAAAAAGACTAGCAGTCTCATCCACTACCTTGTCCTTGTAGCGTTCTGGCAATTCTTCTGGGTAACCGATGTAAGGCTTGATAACATTGAGTTTGACGATGGCCTTGTCACGAGTTTCAGGAGTTAGCCAGTCATTTTTAGCCAAGCGTTCCTTATAGACATCAATCATGGTTGCCACTTTTTTCTCCACATCTGCCTTGGCCTCTGGAGAGAATTTTTCATGGGCATACCAGAGACCCAAGGCTTGTTTGAAAGGACCTTGTGCTAGCTGGTAGGCTGCCTTGACCTTGTCTTTAGCTTCTGGAACTCCTGAAAGCGCACGGCTATAGGCACCTGACAAGACACGAATTTCTTCTGTTAAATAGCTGGTTGAGAGATTGACAACACTTAAAATTAAGGTTGCCTTGAGGAGAGGCCAGGCCTCTTCACTATAGAATTGGTCTGCTGCTTGCCAGAAACGTTCCTCGTCTACGATAACCTTGTCTGGTACTTGTCCAAGAACGGCTTGGAAGAAGTCATCCAAAGGTAGGGCAGGCGCAAATTTCTTGAAATCTTCGTAATCATATGGATGGTAAAGTTTAGCATACTCTGAACTTTCTTCATTAGAAAGCACCACTGCTGCAATTCGGCGATCCAATTCAAGTCTTTTCTCTAGCAAGTCTTCAATTTCTGCATCAGAGAAATCATAAGCCTTGAGAAGATTTGCGCTGCTTTCTTTCCAAAGAGTCAAGAGCTCTTCGCGCTGAGGATGGTCTTCTGCATAGTAGGTCGTATCTGGCAGGATCGTGCTTGGAGCACTGGCCCATAGAACATTGATTCTTGCATCCATAAAGTCTGGCGATACACCAAAAGGAAGGAAGTTAGGTTTTCCTGCAAGTTCAAACTCTGCTAGTCTAGCTGTAAAATCCGCAAAAGTCTCCAACTCTTGGAATTCTTTAAGGAGTGGTAAGACAGGTGTGATACCGTCAGCTTCTCTCTTATCAAAATCACGAACTAGGCGGTGGTATTTGACAAAGTTTGCCAAGATAGGATCCTCAGGCACCTCTTCTCCTGCCAACCACTTGTCTGTTGTCGCCAACATCAAGTCTTCAATTTCCTGGTCTAAATCAACAAAACCTCCTGTTTGAGACTTATCTGCTGGGATTTCAGCTGTCTGTTGCCATTCTCCATTGATGGCATCATAAAAATCATCTTGATAACGTGTCATCTTGTTCTCGCTTTCATTTTTTAAGTTATTGCTAGCTTAACAAAAATTGCTTGGGAATGCAATTAAAAATGGACTTTCCTTTTCCATCATTTTTCAGTTATTATTTTAAATTTTTCAAAAATTAACTTGACTTAATTTTTTTTTTAAGGTATATTAAGAGACAGGAGGAATACAACTGTATGATACGTATCGAAAACCTCAGTGTCTCCTACAAAGAAACATTGGCACTTAAGGATATTTCACTAGTGCTCCAAGGACCAACAATTACCGGTATCATTGGTCCAAACGGTGCTGGAAAATCAACATTATTAAAAGGGATGCTGGGAATTATCCCACATCAAGGTCAGGCATTTCTCGATGACAAGGAAGTTAAAAAATCCTTACACCGAATTGCCTATGTCGAACAAAAAATCAATATCGACTACAACTTTCCCATCAAGGTCAAGGAGTGCGTCTCGTTAGGACTCTTTCCCTCTATCCCTCTCTTTCGCAGTTTAAACGCTAAACATTGGAGAAAAGTAGAGGAAGCCCTTGAAATCGTCGGCCTAGCTGACTACGCAGAACGTCAAATCAGTCAACTATCTGGAGGTCAGTTCCAGCGGGTTTTGATTGCCAGATGTTTGGTGCAGGAAGCCGATTATATCCTCTTGGATGAACCCTTTGTTGGGATTGACTCTGTCAGTGAGGAAATCATCATGAATACGCTGAGAGATTTGAAAAAAGCTGGGAAGACGGTTCTCATCGTCCACCACGATCTCAGCAAGGTTCCCCACTACTTCGATCAAGTCTTGCTTGTCAATCGAGAAGTGATTGCCTTTGGTCCAACCAAAGAAACCTTTACCGAAGCCAATCTCAAAGAAGCTTACGGTAATCGACTCTTTTTCAATGGAGGTGACCTATGATTGCAGAATTTATCGATGGATTGCAAAAATTCCATTTCTTACAAAATGCCTTGATAACAGCCATTGTCGTCGGGGTCGTAGCTGGAGCTGTGGGATGTTTCATCATCCTACGCGGGATGTCACTCATGGGAGATGCCATTTCACATGCTGTCTTGCCAGGTGTAGCCCTCTCCTTCATCTTGGGCCTTGACTTCTTTATCGGAGCCATTGTCTTTGGATTGCTAGCTGCTATCATCATTACCTACATCAAGGGAAACTCGATTATCAAAAGCGATACCGCCATCGGCATTACCTTTTCTTCTTTCTTAGCCCTCGGTATCATCTTGATTAGTGTCGCTAAAAGTTCAACTGACCTTTTCCATATCCTTTTTGGTAATATCCTAGCCGTCCAAGATACGGATATGTTTATTACTATGGGTGTTGGGGCAATCATTCTCTTGTTAATCTGGATTTTCTTCAAGCAACTCTTGATAACTTCCTTTGATGAACTCTTGGCCAAAGCCATGGGAATGCCTGTCAATTTCTATCACTACCTTCTCATGGTACTCCTGACTCTCGTGTCTGTGACAGCCATGCAAAGTGTCGGAACTATCCTGATTGTAGCCATGCTGATTACCCCAGCTGCAACTGCTTATCTTTATGCTAATAGCCTGAAAAGCATGATTTTTCTTTCCTCAACCTTTGGAGCTACAGCTTCAGTTTTGGGACTCTTTATCGGTTATAGCTTTAACGTTGCGGCAGGTTCTAGTATCGTGCTTACAGCCGCTAGTTTCTTTCTCATTAGCTTCTTTATCGCTCCAAAACAACGATATTTGAAACTAAAAAATAAACATTTGTTAAAATAAGGGGTAAAGCCCCAATAAATTGGAGGATCTAATGAAAAAATTAGGTACATTGTTGGTTCTTTTTCTTTCCGCCATTGTTCTCGTAGCATGTGCTAGCGGAAAAAAAGATGCAGCTTCTGGTCAAAAACTAAAAGTTGTTGCTACAAACTCAATCATCGCTGATATTACTAAAAATATTGCTGGTGACAAGATTGATCTTCATAGTATCGTTCCTGTTGGTCAAGACCCACACGAATACGAACCACTTCCTGAAGACGTTAAGAAAACATCTCAAGCTGATTTGATTTTCTACAACGGTATCAACCTTGAAAATGGTGGCAATGCTTGGTTTACAAAATTGATAGAAAATGCCAAGAAAACTGAAAACAAAGACTACTTTGCAGTCAGCGAAGGCGTTGATGTTATCTACCTTGAAGGTCAAAACGAAAAAGGCAAAGAAGACCCACACGCTTGGCTCAACCTTGAAAATGGGATGATTTTTGCTAAAAACATCGCAAAACAATTGAGCGCTAAAGACCCTAGCAACAAGGAATTCTACGAAAAAAATCTCAAAGAATATACTGATAAGCTAGACAAACTTGACAAGGAAGCTAAGGAGAAATTTAACAACATCCCTGCTGAGAAAAAACTCATTGTAACCAGCGAAGGATGCTTCAAATACTTCTCTAAAGCTTACGGTGTCCCAAGTGCCTATATCTGGGAAATCAACACTGAAGAAGAAGGAACACCTGACCAAATCAAGACCTTGGTTGAAAAACTTCGCCAAACAAAAACTCCTTCCCTCTTTGTAGAATCAAGTGTGGATGACCGTCCAATGAAAACTGTTTCACAAGACACAAACATCCCAATCTACGCACAAATCTTTACTGACTCTATCGCAGAACAAGGTAAAGAAGGCGACAGCTACTACAACATGATGAAATACAATCTTGATAAGATTGCTGAAGGATTGGCAAAATAATACTCTTCGAAAATCTCTTCAAACCACGTCAGCTTTATCTGCAACCTCAAAGCGGTGCTTTGAGCAACCTGCGGCTAGCTTCCTAGTTTGCTCTTTGATTTTCATTAAGTATAAGCCTCTGAAAAACGTCATTCTCACATGAGCTGGCGTTTTTTCTATATCCATATTTCCGGTCAAATCATTGGAAAATTCCGACTGTTTCAGCTAAAATGGAAGAAAAAAGATTGGAGTATCTTATGGTAACTTTTCTCGGAAATCCTGTGAGCTTTACAGGTAAACAACTACAAGTCGGCGACAAGGCACTTGATTTTTCACTCACTACAACAGATCTTTCTAAAAAATCTCTGGCTGATTTTGATGGAAAGAAAAAAGTCTTGAGTGTCGTGCCTTCTATCGATACAGGCATCTGCTCAACTCAAACGCGTCGTTTTAATGAAGAACTGGCTGGACTGGACAACACAGTCGTATTGACTGTTTCTATGGACCTACCATTTGCCCAAAAACGTTGGTGTGGTGCTGAAGGCATTGAAAATGCCATCATGCTCTCAGACTATTTCGACCATTCCTTTGGACGTGATTATGCCCTCTTAATCAATGAGTGGCACCTATTGGCACGCGCAGTCTTTGTCCTCGATACTGACAATACTATTCGCTACGTTGAATACGTGGACAATATCAACTCTGAACCAAACTTCGAAGCCGCAATTGCAGCTGCTAAAGAACTAAATTAGAAGCCATTGTGGCAGATAGCTAGAGAAATCTAGCTTTTTTTGATATACTAGATAAAGATATTAGACAAGAGGAAACGAATGACCCCGAATAAAGAAGATTATCTAAAGTGTATTTATGAAATTGGCATAGATTTGCATAAGATTACCAACAAGGAAATTGCGGCTCGTATGCAAGTCTCTCCCCCTGCCGTAACTGAAATGATTAAACGGATGAAGAGCGAAAACCTCATCCTCAAGGACAAGGAATGCGGCTATCTACTGACTGACATCGGCCTCAAACTGGTCTCTGAGCTCTATCGTAAGCACCGTTTGATTGAAGTTTTTCTAGTCCATCATTTAGACTATACGAGTGACCAGATTCACGAGGAAGCTGAAGTCTTGGAACATACTGTATCTGAGCTATTCGTGGAGAGACTAGAAAAATTGCTTGGATTCCCCAAGACCTGCCCTCACGGAGGAACTATTCCCGCCAAGGGAGAACTCCTGGTTGAAATCAATAACCTGCCACTAGCTGACATCAAGGAAGCTGGCGCCTACCGCCTGACTCGAGTGCACGATAGTTTTGACATTCTCCATTATTTGGATAAGCACTCACTTCACATCGGTGACTGTCTCCAAGTCCAGCAGTTTGATGGCTTTAGCAATACCTTCACTATCCTCAGTAAAAACGAGGATTTACAAGTAAGTATGGACATTGCCAAACAACTCTATGTCGAAAAAATCAACTAATTTCTCAAGTACCCCAACCACCCCTGAAAATTTTATTTTCAGGGTTTTATTTCTATCATTTGATTTTACTTTCATTTAGTTGTATAATATTTGTTAAAAAAAAAGAAAGATATTTTAATATATGAAAAAATCACTAAAAATTTTTGCGACATCCAAATGGTTTGACCTCTTCGGGGTTGCTTTGGTCGTTGGGATTGCAATTGCATCTGGTTACCTCAACTCCCGCCTCGATAAATTTGTAGACTGGGGACCATGGACAGCTCTTGTACCCTTTGGATTGATTTCCGTAACCAACGTTGGGATTTCCATGTTGTCCACTCGTTTCACGGGAAAATTAAGCAAATGGGGAAATTACTTTGGTATTGTTAATACCATTTTGTCCGGTGCTATTGATTATATCCTTGGAAATAAGGCAGCCATCATTACCTATCCCGTCACCTTCCTCATTTATACCTTTGCTATTAAGAAATGGGAAGCTTCGCAAGAAGGCAGACCCAACCAAATGAGCCAAAAACAGCTAAAATTGGCGGCCATCATCATTTCAATCATCGCCTTCCTCTTTGCCTTTGTGACAAACTATATCGGCTATGGAGGAAAGATGAATCTCCTTGCCTACGTAACAACTATTGCCTTTGCATTGTCCCTCATTGCCAATGCTTTTAACGCATTGAAACTAACAACTCAGTGGGGCTTTTGGTTGATTTACAATTTTGTGCAGCTTACAAAGGCTGGTATTCAAGGAAACTTTGCCAATATCGGAAAATACATCTTCTATATCCTCAATGCAATCGGAGCTTTATTTGTCTGGAATGATGAAGAAGTAAGATAATAGAAGAAAACTTAAATAAAAAAACAAGTCGACTTAAGAGAATCTCCCTTCTGCTATTTTTATCATTTTACTTGTAACTCCCATTCTTTTGGAGTAGAATGAAGCTAGATAAAAGAGGGAGGTCATCTTATGAAAAATCTCTTTAGAATCCATTTTATAGCAATTGCAGTCATCGATTTGCTACTATTTGCATTTTTTAGCACTAGACCCGAGACAGCTTTCGACCGGCTCTTGCTCACTGGTTTTATTTTTATCCTTGCTCAGGGACTCCTGCTATTTCGCTTGCTTGTCCAACTCAAACATCAATTCACTGAGATTTATCCTCAAATCAATAAAAAGATTCGCTTCTACTATTTAGGGGTTCTCTCCATTGATTTTCTATTTTTTGTCCTTTTAGCCTTCGTTAGTTCTCATCGTTTTTCATCTCTTATGCCAATCGTCACTGCTTGCCATTCTACTTTTTATTATAGGACAGCGGACTACCTAAGAAACAACTATCCAGACTTTTATGACAAACGCATTTCTTTATGGGAGTGCCTATAAGGAAAAGGAGGTTTTAGCATGAAAAAAATCATCTTCATCAAAAGCATTCAACTCCTTGTCATTGATGGAATCATGCTGGCATTTTTGACATTTAAAGGGGGGCTTACTTGGGACTGGATTTTGATTTATAGCGGTTGGCTCATTTTCTTTCATCCTGTGCTATTGACCTATCTTTCCAACCAACTTTGTGATCACTTTAATCAACTCTATTCCCAGATTAGACTCAGATTCTGGCGTTTTGCCTTACAAATCCTCCTATGGGATAGCCTGATCATTCTCTCCTTGCTGTTTTTAAGGGGTATCCCACTTTTCCTTCAGGGAACTCTCCTCGTCCTAGGACATCTCGTCCCTTCCTATCGCATCTGCCAAAGCCTGAAACAAGATTTCCCCAAGGCCTATCAAGAACCGATTTCATTTTGGAGTATTTTTGGAATCAAGTAAGGGACAATCTCTAGTCCCTCTCACACCATCGTACGTGCCGTTTGAACTACGGCGGTTCAACTAACTTTTAACGCATGTCGTTCAAGGTAATAATCCAAACACAAAAGCAGTCCATGTTTTTCAAGGACTGCTTTTGATATCGTACTTTTAATACCGACCTCTGAACTACTCATTGATAGTAGTCACCTCAACCAGATACCTTATCTGCTATCCATTTAGGAATCCCTAACTTAAGCGATCCCCATAATCGTATAGATTTCTTCCTCCATTACTTCAAGATAATCCCTCGTAAGCGAGTACCCAAGTGCTCATCTATGCTGGTGACTATACTTTTCATAATTCCAAATGAGAGATAGTTTATCCATCCTCGAATGGACAAATTCAGTTGTTCAATACGTCTTGTTAAGTCTATACTACAGTTAGTTTCTTCAATTTAAGCTTAAATCTCCGAATACTATCTTGATGTGGACGACTTCTCAAACAATCTGATGATTTCCAGATTCCAAAATCTAGACATTTCAACTCTCTTGGTCTAGCAATCTTAGTCTTGGTCATATTTACTTTCAAGCCTAGGCGTTTCTCAATAAAACAAGATAGTAATTAATTTTAAATTATCTGTTCTGTAAGAGTAAATGTCGATCGATACGTTGGGCTAATCGCACCATTTTCAAAATAAAGGTATGTTTCTTGACGGAAAAACGTGTTTGTATCACTCAACAACATAATCCATTTATCAGTTTTAAAAAAGCTTTCATCACCATGTGTCTCTGTATTAATAAATTCCTCAGTACTTCCATTTCTAAATAATTTGGAACACTGGTATCCATTATAATAATAAGCATCAACACCATCAAAATAAGTATGAAGATCGAATTTATCACTATGTTCAAGTTCTTCTATTATACCAGTTTCAATATCATATCTAATATGCTTAAATTGTTCCATATCTACATACCAAATTTGGTTTCTTCGAGCATCTAGGAATAGAAAATATCTCCCTAATGTATCTGTTGGTAAAATTTTAATTTCTTTCGTATTTAGATTTAATAAAACTTTCGTGTCTTTCGCTTCACAAGAATCAAAATCTGTCTCACTCGAAATATTATAAACATTGACAGAGAAAGCCAAGTAATCTCTATTACCAGATAATCCATATCCATTTGATGTTGTCATTGTAGGTTCAATATAAATGTCACCTAGATAAATTGAAGAGAATATAATTTCCTTTTCTCCCGTAATTATATTAAGTTTTTCAATTTTACTATTTTTTTGAGCGATTGATATAGGTATTTGTTTCGACTGCTTAGAATGTTCATCAAATACTACTTCATTAAAAACTGAAGGTTCAGATGCTAAACAGTAAAAAATCAAGTTATCAGAAATATATATATCGCTTACAATTTGAGTTTCTGTCGTTGAAACTTTATCACAGTAATTTATACCGGACTCTGAGGAGTGTGGATAATAATACAAATATTTTAAGTTTTCAGAGTAAACTATAATACCATCTTTATTTACAAATAAAAATAATGAACTAATATCGTGATGTGTCTTTTCTATGTTATCTAAAGTCGCAATGAGAGTTCTTTCACCTGTAGGTATTTCTTCTTTCCAGAGTTCCATTTCACTTATGTAGTAATGGTAATCATCGTAAATAAATCTTTTAAAATGGTTACGACAACTTTTATATTGAGCAATTCGCCCACTAGAAAGCGGGATATTAGGATATCGAGTTTGAAAGTATTCTGTTCCTAAAGTTTCGTATTTTACATTTTTTTCTAATTTAGAGCCGCACCTTGAACAAAAATTATGAGATTCGTCGAATTCGATTTGACAATTTTTACAGATTTTCATGGCAGTAACCTTCTTTAATTATCTTATTTTCACAATTATAACATACTGTACATCTTAAAACAAGATTATCATTTATTGAAAACTAATTTTCAAATATAACATTCATATCAGTGATTTTATCAATTTTTAAATTTTCTCTATGTTAACATTGACATAAATAAAGCACCATGATAAAATAAATACAATTAAAAGGAGGCGCTTACATGAGATTCTATTACTATTCATCATTGACAGCAAAGAAACATCTTAGCAACACTGTAATGACAACTGCTCAGAAAGAACAATTACACAAAAATTATAAAAAATATGTTATTTATAGATTTAAAAATAAGCCTGATTCTGTTGTTTATGATGGTGGTGGTTTTTTCTCTGACCGGAAATTACGTACTATGTTTCATGTCTGGATGGAGTCTGACATCTTTCGGAGCTCTAGTATAGCAAAAAAATCTGTACCTTTCTGGGAATATTCAAGTGAAGATAAGGAAAAAATCGCTAAAAAAACTGCAACAGAATTACGAAAAGCTGGTTATAAAGTTGAAGTACTTGATAATGGTGGTTTAAGTGTCTATAAAACCCCATCTAGAAAATAGAATTATTTATAGATTCTCAATTATTTTTGAAACTTATATAGGAATACTTGAACGGTTGAAATATTATTTATAACAAAAATGTTGCAAAAAAATTTTGTACTAACCCCCAAAAATTAGATAAATAATTTAATCAAAGGATTTGTTTCTATATTGTACAAGGCGTGGCAAAAAGTCTTCAAGATGAGAAAAACGCATATTATCAGTTATTGAAAAACTTGATAATATGCGTTTTATTGTGGAAAAATTTACTTCATTTTCTACTAAAATTGAGATTTTTCCCATCCTCTCCTTATCTATTTTTAGTATCAAGGATAATGGTAACTGGTCCGTCATTGACCAGCTCAACCTGCATATCCGCTCCAAAGATACCTGTCTGAACGGGTACTTCTTGCGCTAATTTTTGATTGAATGCATCATAGAAGTCTGATGCCATATCAGGCTTGGCTGCACCTGTAAAGGCTGGACGATTGCCTTTCTTAGTATCCGCAAAGAGGGTAAACTGAGAAATAGAGAGGATTTCTCCTTCAATATCTTTGACAGACAGGTTCATCTTGCCTTCTGCGTCTGAAAAAATCCGCATGTTGACAAGCTTTCTCACAGCATAGTCCAAATCTTCCTCTTGGTCCTCTGGTCCAACACCAACCAGCAATAGGAGCCCCTGATTGATTTTTCCCTGAACCTGACCTTCGATACTCACTTGGGCTTTTTTAACCCGTTGGATAATGATTTTCATAATAGCCTTTCTAGTAAGAGCTAGGACAATTAGCCATTGGTCCGTTTGACAGAGTAAACTTCTGGTACACTCTTAATCTTGTCCACGACCGTGGTCAATGTAGAGAGGTTGGCAATGCCAAAGGACACATGGATATTAGCAAACTTCATATCCTTGGTTGGTTGAGCATTGACCGTTGAAATATTCTTGGTTGTGTTTGAAAGAACTTGCAGTACATCGTTCAACAGTCCTGTACGGTTGAGGCCATAAATATCGATATGAGCCATATACTCCTTATTTGAGCTAGAGTACTGGTCTTCCCACTCCACATCAAGGAGACGTTGCTCGTAGTTTTCTTGGGCACGCAGGTTCATACAGTCCACACGGTGAATAGCCACACCACGCCCCTTGGTGATATAGCCAACAATATCGTCACCAGGAACAGGATTACAACACTTGGCAATCCGCACTAGGAGACCTGAGGCTCCTTCAATAACCACTCCACCCTCATGCTTAACCTTGAGGGTTTCTTTGTTCTCAACCTTGACCTCGCCACCTTTGACAAGCTCTTCTGCTTCCGCCTTGGCCTTGGCACGTTCTTCCTCACGGCGTTCCTTTTCAGTCAGACGGTTAAAGACGGTAATAGCACCGATTTCTCCAAAACCAATGGCCGCAAAAAGGGATTCTTCTGTCTTGTAGCTAGTCTTTTGCAAAACTTGGTCCATGTGACGCTTGTCCATGAATTTATTAGCTACATAGCCGTTTTCTTGGAACTGGGCCATCAACATTTCACGACCCTTGTTGACAGATAATTCCTTGTCTTGGTTTTTAAAGAACTGACGAATCTTGTTACGCGCCTTGCTGGTCTTGACCATATTGAGCCAGTCACGGCTTGGCCCAAAGGAGTTGGGGTTGGTGACAATTTCAACCTGATCCCCTGTCTTGAGCTTGGTTGTCAGTGGAACCATACGACCATTGACCTTGGCACCCGTCGCTTTCTCCCCAACTTTTGTATGGATTTCATAGGCAAAGTCAATCGGTCCTGAATCTTTTGGAAGGGAACGGACAGCTCCATCTGGGGTAAAGACGTAAATCTCCTCAGCCAGATAGTTTTCCTTAACAGAATCCACAAATTCCTTAGCATCATCAGCCTGATCTTGGAGCTCCATCATCTCCTTGATCCAGTTCATCCCAATAGCAGATTCCTTGCTGTTAACCTGCCCCTTAATGCCTTTCTTATAAGCCCAGTGAGCCGCAACCCCGTACTCAGCGACCTCGTGCATTTCCTTGGTCCGAATCTGGAATTCAATCGGCCCTTTTGGCCCATAGACAGTCGTATGGATAGACTGATAACCATTGGCCTTGCGGTTAGCGATATAGTCTTTGAAACGACCTGGCATTGGTTTCCAAAGCTCATGTACATAACCAAGCATGGCATAAACATCACTTTGGGTATCTAAAATACAGCGAATGGCAATCAGGTCATAGATTTCCTCAAAACGTTTTCTCTTATCCTGCATTTTGCGGAAAATCGAGTAAATATGCTTAGGACGACCGTAAATCTTCCCTTTCAAGTGACGATCCGTCGTATATTCCTCTAATTTTGTAACTACCTCATCCACCAAGGCTTCACGCTCTCTGCGTTTTTCCTTCATCATATGGGTAATCTTGTAAAACTCCGTTGGATTAAGATAACGGAAAGATAGGTCTTCCAATTCCCATTTAACGCTAGAAATCCCCAGACGGTGGGCAAGCGGCGCATAGATTTCCATAGTTTCTTTGGAAATACGCTCCTGCTTGTCTTTTCGAAGATGTTTCAGGGTCCGCATATTGTGTAAGCGGTCAGACAGTTTAACCAAGATAACGCGGATGTCCTCAGACATGGCCATGAGCATCTTGCGATGATTTTCAGCCAACTGCTCCTCGATTGATTTGTACTCGACCTTACCAAGCTTGGTAACCCCATCAACGATTACCCGCACGTCAGGGCCAAACTCTCTTTCCAAATCATCCAGAGTCGCTTCTGTATCTTCTACCACGTCATGCAAGAAACCACAAGCTACCGTTACAGCATCCAGCTTGAGCTTAGCTAAAATACCTGCCACTTGGATAGGGTGAATAATATAAGGCTCACCTGATTTGCGATATTGACCACTATGGCATTCCACCGCGTAGACCAAGGCCTTATGGACAAAAGCAACATCCTCTTCCGTTAAATATTCTTTGGTTAAAGCGACAACTTCTTCGCCTGTTAAATTCACTTCTTTCGGCATCTCTACTCTCCAATTCTTCCTACCATTTTATCACTTTTTTAAGAATATGAAAACTAGAAAATTCCCTCTCAATCAATCCACATCTCAAAAACACTGCCAGATTTCTCTAGCAGTGTTTTGACATTTCATTTGCTTAGTAGACTGTTCTTTCAGTTTCTACATCGAAGAAGTGTGCTTTGTTCAAGTCAAATCCAAGTTCAACTGTTGCACCTGTTTGCAAGTAGTCACGAGCATCAACTTTGGCAACAAATTCATCTTTACCAACTTGGCAGTAAAGGTGAGATTCTGAACCAAGCAATTCTGATACTGAGATAGTAGCTTTGACAACTGATTCTGGGAATGTTTCAAGGAAAGCAGGTTCTGCATTCACATCTTCTGGACGGATACCGAAGATCAATTCTTTACCTTCGTAGCCTTTTTCACGAAGAACTTTCAATGCGCCTTCTGGAACTTTCAAACGGAAACCGTCAGAAACAATTTCGCTACCAACCAATTTCACATTGATGAAGTTCATAGCTGGGCTTCCAATGAAGCCTGCTACGAATTTATTAACTGGGTTTTTGTAAACTTCTTGAGGAGTACCGATTTGTTCTACACGTCCGATAGTACCTGTACCAGCAGGGTTCTTAGTTGCTGACATGATAACGATACGGTCTGCCAGTGTCATCGCTTCTGTTTGGTCGTGAGTTACGTAGATAGTTGTAGCTCCGATACGACGGTGGATTTTCGCAATTTCAGCACGCATTGATACACGAAGTTTGGCATCCAAGTTTGACAAAGGTTCGTCCATCAAGAACACTTTTGCATCACGGACGATTGCACGACCCATGGCAACACGTTGACGTTGACCACCTGAAAGGTCAGCTGGTTTACGTTCCAAGAATTCTTTCAATCCAAGGATTTCAGCTGCTTCTTGCACACGTTTGTCGATGTCTTCTTTGCTGTATTTACGCAATTTCAAACCGAAAGCCATGTTGTCATAAACAGTCATGTGTGGGTAAAGAGCGTAGTTTTGGAATACCATGGCGATGTCACGGTCTTTTGGAGCGACGTCGTTGACAACCACGCCATCGATAGATGCAGTTCCTTCTGTGATATCTTCAAGACCAGCAATCATACGAAGAGTTGTTGATTTACCACATCCTGAAGGACCTACGAAAACGATAAATTCTTTGTCTTTGATGTCCAAGTTGAAGTCTTCAACTGAATAGTGTTCGCTGTTTGGATATTTTTTGTAAATGTTTTTAAGATTCAATTCTACCATGAGGTGAACTCCTTTTGTCTTTTGATAGTTTTATTATAGATGAAAACGCTTTACTTTTCTATGGCAAGGTGACCAAAAAAATAAAAAAGTTCTGTGCAACTTGCACAAAACTTTATAAAATATCTGGTAAAATCAACTGATAACACAAGGTCAGGTCAGTCAATTCCTTCAACTGAAGCCCTGTCAATTCTTCCCATTTATCAATCTTGTATTGAAGAGAATTACGGTGCAGATAGAGTTGCTGGGCTGTTTTAGTTAAGACAGCACTATTTTCCCAAAGAGAAAGAATGATTTCCTGAATCTGATCTTGATCCAAAATCATCTGGTGCAGACATTCTTTAATGACTCTCAGGTCAACGAGTCTTTCTCCCATACTCCAAAGATAGAGCTGAGAAAAACTATGAACACCTTGGTGACCCTGACGCCACCAAGTCTTGAACAAATCGCGCTCCGCTTTGATTAAGTCTGATAGGGCTTGATGTCCTGTCTGAGACCAAACCTGACCTAACATGATAGAGAGACGCAGTCCAAAGTCATACTCAACCGCTTCAATCGTATCACTTAAAATAGCTCGTACAGAAGTGTATTTATCTTGTTGAAGCACGAAAATATAATCCTGAGCTCCGACCTGTAGCACTGTCTGGCAGTTAGGAAAAAGAGTCCGCATCATATCCAACCAAGAAACCAGATTTTCCTGCTGAAAATAGGAAAGATGACAATAAACCATCTGAATCTTTTTAAAAGTTTGTGGTGCTTGTCCCTTCCCCTCAATTATATAAGCGTACCAAGGATTGGATGAAGTTGCTTCTTCCTCTTGAGTCAAAAGGGAAATCAACTGCTTTTCACGCTCACTGAGCCCAGCTTCCTCCAGCAAAATCCACTGCTGAGAAGCTAAAGGGAAAGTGAGATAGCCCTCTTTCTCTACTGGTTGGTCTGAAATCTGAGCTTCAGGAAACCAGTCTTGTAGTTCTTTTGCCATCATGTCCTAGCCCTCCACTTTTTGGATACACCACGAAATCAAGCTCTCAAGACGTTCCAGATTTTCAGTCATATGGAGATAGCCCATGACTGCTTCAAAACCTGTGGACATACGGTAAGTCACCACATCAGCATTTTTGGCCTTGGTGTGACTATTGGTATTGCGACCACGTTTGTAGATTTCTTCTTCTTTTTCCGTCAGGACCTGCTCCTCCAACATGAGGGAAATCAAACGAGCCTGAGCCTTGGCTGAAACATACTTGGTCGCTTCTTGATGGAGTTTATTGGGTTTCGTCATACCTTTTAAAATGAGGTGACGACGTATATACATAGAATACACCGCGTCCCCCTCAAAAGCTAACGCAATCCCGTTAATGAGATTGACATCAATCACGTGTCCACCTCACTCCATCTTTGGTGTCAAGGAGCTTAATTCCTTGAGCAGCCAATTGGTCACGGATCTGGTCTGCTGTCGAAAAGTCACGATTGGCACGCGCCTCTTGGCGTTTTTGAATCAAGTCCTCAATCTCTGCATCCAAAACTTCCTCAATAAAGACAATTCCGAAGACTTCTAACATATCCGCAAGTGCTTCCTTAACACTTGCATCATAGTTACCTGAGTTAATCCATTTGGCCATTTCAAAGACAACTGTAATACCGTTGGCAGCGTTAAAATCTTCATCCATAGCTGCTACAAACTTATCTTTAAATGCTTGTAATTCTTTGACATCCACTTTTCCTGTAAATGGTTGCTCATAGGTGTTTTTCAGATACTTGAGATTGGTCTCTGCATCACGCACTGCCTTTTCTGTAAAATTGATAGGCTTGCGGTAATGTTGAGTCGCAAAGAAGAAACGAAGCACTTGGCCATCAAGAGTTTTAAGGGCATCGTGTACGGTGATAAAATTGCCCAAGGACTTAGACATCTTGACATTATCGATATTGACAAAGCCATTGTGCATCCAGTAGTTGGCAAAAATCTTACCTGTTTTGGCTTCTGACTGGGCAATTTCATTGGTATGATGAGGAAACTCTAGGTCAGCTCCACCACCGTGAATATCAATGGTGTCGCCCAAAATCTCTGTCGACATGACTGAACACTCGATGTGCCAGCCCGGACGACCAGGTCCCCAAGGACTGTCCCAAGAAATCTCGCCTGATTTGGCAGATTTCCAGAGGGCAAAGTCTACAGGATTTTCCTTACGAGCTGTTTCTTCATCGGTACGACCTGAAGCACCCAGCTCCAAATCTTCCAAGGTTTTATTTGCTAATTTAGCATAGTTGTAGGATTTTTCCACACGGAAGTAAACATCCCCTTGACTCTCGTAGGCAAAGCCTTTTTCAATCAAATCTTCCACAAAGCGGATGATGTCCGCCATAAACTCCACTACACGCGGATGGCGAGTCGCAGGTTTGACACCCAAGGCCGTCACATCCTCACGAAAGGCAGCGATGTACTTGTCCGCAACCTCCTGAGGCGTGATACCTTCTTCCTTGGCACGGTTGATAATCTTATCATCCACATCCGTAAAATTGGAAATATAGGCGACGTTATACCCACGGTATTCAAAATAGCGACGAATGGTGTCAAAAGCCACTGTTGAGCGGGCATTCCCCACGTGGATATAGTTGTACACAGTTGGCCCACAAACATACATCTTGACTTTGCCGTCCTCAATCGGGACAAATTCTCGCAAATCACGAGACATGGTGTCATAGATTTTAATCATAAATCATAGTCAGGAAAACTAAAATCCAAGAACAGTTAGTTTCATTACTAAGAATTCAATTGAATTTCAGTCCGAATATCTCTACACTTCGGAATCCCTTGCTCCTTTCTAAAAAGTAAAAGAAGAATCAAATAAATGCAAGAAAAGGGCTGATAGTCGCCCTTTTACTTTACGACCTACTCAGTCGAATATCATCTTTTAAAAAATGTTAATAGATAAAAGAATCATCATAAATTACAACCCAGACGATCTGTGACTGGCATCTTTAGCCTGCTCGAGTTTATTGACGTAGTACTCTCGTTTTTCTTCGACTTCGTGAATGACCGGCTCATCCTTCTTACCATGAACACGGACAATCTTAGCAGGAATACCGACAACCGTCACATCACTAGGTACGTCTGCCACAACAACTGCTGCTGCACCGACCTTAGCATTTTCGCCGATTTCTATAGGACCAATGACTTGGGCATGTGCTGATATAAGGGCACCCTGACGAACGGTCGGATGGCGTTTGCCACAGTCTTTCCCTGTTCCCCCAAGAGTCACCCCATGATAGAGGAGAACTCCCGTCTCAACGATAGCCGTCTCTCCAATCACCAGACCCGAACCATGGTCGATAAAGACACCTGAATCAATCTGAGCACCCGGATGAATCTCAATCTGAGTCCAAAAGCGCCAAAACTGACTGTGCATACGAGCCAGGAGTTTGAAGCCATGCTTCCAGAGAAAATGCGAGAGACGGTGGGCTGCCAAGGCCTTGACACCTGGATAAGTCAGCAAAACCTCCAAAGTGGTGCGGGCCGCTGGATCATTTTCTTTTACGATATCAATGGTTTCGCGCCACCATCCCATACATTTCTCCTTTTCTTATTCTGAATCTTTTGGTGTTTCTGTAAATTCTTTCTTAGATTTGTGGTCCTTGTGATGACGTGGGCGGTGAGGTCTCTCAGACTTTTCGCCTTTTTCATCACGTTCAGGTTTTGGAGGACGAGGAAGAAGGGCTTTCATAGAAGCATCCACACGTCCTTTTTCATCAATCTTGATAACCTTAACATCAACTTCATCCCCGATTGCTACCAAGTCTTCGACATTATTGGTACGCGTCCAAGCCATTTCAGAAATGTGAACGAGGGCATCTGTCTTATCAAAAAGGTTAACAAAGGCACCAAATTTCTCGATACGAACGACTTTAGCACGGTAAACTTCGTCGACTTTTGCTTCACGGACCAAACCAGCAATGATTTCTTTGGCACGGTTAATAGCATCTTGATCGCTAGAGTAGATAGACACATTTCCTTCTTCGTCGATATCAATCTTAACGCCTGTTTCAGCGATAATCTTGTCGATGGTTTCTCCACCCTTACCGATGACAATCTTAATCTTGTCCACATCAATCTTGATGGTATCAATTTTCGGAGCAGTTGGAGCCAATTCTGGACGAACTTCTGGAATGGTTGCTTCAATCACATCAAGGATTTCAAAACGAGCTTTCTTGGCTTGGGCAAGGGCTTCTGTCAAGATTTCTGCAGTAATCCCTTGAATTTTAATATCCATTTGAAGGGCTGTAATCCCGTCACGAGTACCTGCAACCTTGAAGTCCATGTCTCCAAAGTGATCTTCCAAACCTTGGATATCTGTCAAGACTGTATAGTTGTTTCCATCTGAGATAAGTCCCATGGCAATCCCTGCTACTGGCGCCTTGATTGGCACCCCACCAGCCATAAGGGCAAGAGTTCCCGCACAGATAGAAGCTTGAGATGAAGAACCATTTGATTCCAAGACCTCAGCTACCAAGCGGATAGCATATGGGAATTCTTCCAAACTTGGCAAGACTTGAGCAAGAGCACGCTCACCAAGAGCACCGTGACCGATTTCACGACGACCTGGCGCACCGTAACGACCAGTTTCCCCAACAGAGTATTGTGGGAAGTTATAGTGGTGCATAAAGCGTTTCTTGTACTCTGGATCCAAACCATCAATGATTTGAGTTTCACCCATTGGGGCCAAGGTCAAGACTGAAAGAGCCTGAGTTTGTCCACGAGTGAAGAGACCAGAACCGTGTACACGAGGAAGGAAGTCAACAACCGCATCCAAAGGACGGATTTCATCAACCTTACGACCATCAGGACGTACCTTGTCTTCTGTAATCAAACGGCGTACTTCTGCGTGTTCCATTTGTTCCAAGATTTCAGCAACATCACGCATGATACGATCAAATTCTTCATGGTCTGCATATTTTTCTTCGTAAACAGCAGTCACTTGGTCTTTAACTGCTTGAGTTGCAGCTTCACGGGCCAATTTTTCTTCTACTTGAACCGCTTTTTGGAGGTCGCTGTTGTAGGCTGCGATGATTTCAGCCTGCAAATCAGCGTCCACATGAAGCAATTCCACTTCTGCTTTTTCTTTACCAACTGCTGCAACGATTTCTTCTTGGAAAGCAATCAATTCTTTGACTGCTTCGTGCCCTTTGAGAAGGGCTTCCAGCATGATTTCTTCTGACAATTCTTTAGCACCAGACTCAACCATGTTGATAGCGTGCTTGGTACCAGCTACTGTCAATTCAAGGAGAGATTGCTCTGCTTGTTCTTGCGTAGGGTTGATGATGATTTGGCCATCTACATAGCCCACTTGTACTCCAGCGATTGGTCCGTCAAATGGAATATCTGAGATAGAAAGCGCCAAGGATGAACCAAACATAGCAGCCATTGGTGCAGAAGCATTTTCATCATAAGAAAGCACGGTGTTAATCACTTGCACTTCATTACGGAAACCTTCCGCAAACATCGGACGGATTGGACGGTCAATTAAACGCGCTGTCAAGGTCGCATCTGTTGAAGGACGTCCTTCACGTTTCATAAAGCCACCAGGAAACTTCCCAGCTGCATACATTTTTTCTTCGTAGTTGACTTGAAGAGGGAAGAAATCTCCAGTTGCCATTTTCTTAGACATAACGGCAGCAGTCAAGACAGTTGACTCACCGTAACGTACGACAACTGCGCCATTCGCTTGCTTAGCAACCTGACCAGTCTCTACAATTAACTCACGACCCGCAAAAGTCGTTTGAAACACTTGTTTTGTCATTTTAATCCCCTTTGGATTGATGAAATTATACGCCTTGCCTACAAAGATCAGGATACAAAGGGCGTGAAGAATCCCGTATGAAAATAGGAGATTGACGCAGTGTGCGATGCACACTAGGAAATCTATCTTTTTCACTAGGGATTTAGCCCGTGTTCAACTATTAGATACTTTGAAAAGTTTAAAAATATTATTCTTTAGTATTTTTCCTTTTTATAGCAGATTTGAATAGTTAAAAATCTGTTTATACCCTCATCTTTGTATCAAGTACGTACAGAGTCTATTTTATCATATTTTTCTTAAAAAGTGCGGCCTTTACAATTAAAAAGGAACCATTCCCCTCACCTGAGAAGAATGGTTTGCTTTTTATTATCCTAGAGACTGATGATTAAACAAGGCATGAGTTGCTTGGTGGATGTATTTTGCTGTTTCAGCATTGTTCATAGTGTAGAGATGCACACCGGCAACATCCTGAGTTACCAAGTCCACGATTTGGTCCACTGCATAGGCAAGTCCTGCTGCTCTGAGCGACTCAGGGTCATGCTCATACTTGTCTAAGATGGCTTTAAATTTACGTGGAAGATGGATATTCTCACAAGTCTTCAAGAGACGGAGAGCCTGATTTCGATTCAGAATTGGCATAATCCCTGCATGAATGGGAACATCAATCCCAGCCAAGATGCACTTGTCTTGGAAATCATAGAAGCGCTCATTGTCAAAGAAAAGCTGAGTTACAAGGCTCGAACATCCTGCATCCACTTTCTTCTTAAGATTTTGAATATCTGAAATCTGATTTGGTGAATCTGGATGACCTTCTGGATAACAAGCACCAACAATATCAAAGTGAGGGGCTTGCTCCTTGATGAACTCAATCAAGTCAGTTGCGTAGTGGAAATCCTTTTGTGGTTCCACATCGGGAATAATATCCCCACGAAGAGCCAAGATTTTCTGTACCCCAACCTTGTCCAAGTCTGCAATAGTTTCAGCAACCTTGTCCTTAGTCAAATAGATAGCTGGCAAGTGAGCAATAGTCGGAATCGCCAAGTCATTTTGGATAAAGTCAGCCAAACGAACCGTCGTTTCCTTGATATTAAACTTATTATTGCTGGCAGTTACACTGATAAAGTGAGGAGCCAACTCCTGCATATCTTGAAGAGCAGAAATAATGTTATCATTACCCACTGCTGGGTTTGGAGGGAACACTTCAAATGAGAGTGACGGTGTTTGGCGTGACATAGTCCTTATCCTTTTCTTTTTGATTTCATTTTGAACAACCGTTGTAGGGAGAAATCTAATCTTACAATTTCTCACGCGCAGCTTTAGCTGCTTCAACAAGGCGGATCAAGCTTTCTTTTGTTTCTGGAATACCACGTGTTTTCAAGCCACAGTCAGGGTTGATCCAAACTTTCTTGCTTGGCACTTTAGCAAGGATAGCTTCGATAGTATTATCGATTTCGCCTTCGTTCGGCACACGAGGTGAGTGGATATCGTAAACCCCAGGTCCCACTTCAGTTTGGAAGTTTTTCGCTTTGAGTTCGTCCAAGATTTCGAGATTTGAACGGCTAGCTTCAAAGGAAATAACGTCCGCATCCATGTTGTCAATAGCTGGAATGATATCTGTAAATTCTGAGTAACACATGTGAGTGTGGATTTGTGTGTCTGGCGCTACTGTTGAATGTACCAAGCGGAAGGCAGGAATAGCCCAGTCAAGGTAGTCTTCGTACCAGTCGCTACGACGGAGTGGTAATTTTTCACGAAGAGCAGCCTCATCGATTTGGATGATTTTCACACCAGCAGCTTCAAGGTCAAGCACTTCATCCTTGATGGCAAGGGCGATTTGAAGAGTAGAATCCTTGATAGAGATGTCTTCACGTGGGAATGACCAGTTGAGGATGGTAACAGGTCCAGTTAACATCCCTTTAACAGGTTTGTTTGTACGGCTTTGTGCATAGCTAGACCATTTAACAGTGATAGGGTTAAGACGAGTTACATCACCCCAGATGATTGGTGGTTTAACCCCGCGCATACCGTATGATTGTACCCAACCATTTTTAGAGAAGAGGTAACCTGACAAGTTTTGACCGAAGTACTCAACCATGTCATTACGCTCAAACTCACCGTGAACAAGGACATCAAAGTCGATATCTTCTTGCCATTTGATCCATTCATCGATCGTTTCAGCAAGGAAAGCATCGTACTCTTCTTGAGACAATTCACCTTTACGGTAAGCCAAACGTTTCGCACGAACTTCTTTTGTTTGAGGGAATGAACCGATAGTTGTTGTTGGAAGAGCTGGAAGTTTGAAAGCTTCTTCTTGGATAGCTTCACGTTCTGCAAAGGCAGGCAAACGAGTGTAGTCTGCGTCTGTCAAGCCAGCGATACGCGCACGAAGTTCTGCATTTTCACCCACACGTTCAGTCGCAAAGAGTTCTTTGTTAGCTGCAAGAGCTGCTTCACCTTGACCATTGCGGATAGCATCCAAATCACGAATTTCATCCAATTTTTCAACTGCAAAGGCAAAGTGGTTCAAGATTGCTGGTTCAAATTCTTCATTAGCTGTTGTAAATGGCACATGAAGAAGTGAGCATGAGCTTGTCAGGACAATGTTTTCAGCTGGGATTTGCTCAAGAACAGCCAAGCTCTTTTCATAGTTGTTACGCCAGATGTTTTTACCATTGACAATACCTGCATAAAGAGTCTTATCAGCTGGGAAGCCACCTTTAACGAGTTCAAGAGTTTTCTTACCTTCAACGAAATCAAGACCAATAGCATCTACTGGCAAGTTTACAAGGTCAGCGTAGACGTCACGAACATCACCGAAGTAAGTTTGAAGCAAGACTTCAAGACCTTTTTTGTCAGCCAAGAGTTTGTTGTAGAGATTCAAGAAGAGAGCTTTTTCTTCAGCTGTCAAATCTTTGACAAGAGCAGCTTCATCCAATTGGATACGAGTCGCACCAAGTTCAGCTAATTTTGCAAAAACTTCTTGGTAAGCAGCAACTAAGCTGTCTACGAAGTCTTCTGCTTTCACGCCTTCTTCAAAATCTGACAATTGAAGGAAAGTGAATGGACCTACAAGAACTGGGCGAGTGTTCAATCCAAGTTCTTTTGCTTCTTGAAACTCATCAAAGATTTTGTGACCAGCAAGTTTAACTTGAGTGTCTTTTTCAAATTTAGGAACGATGTAGTGGTAGTTGGTGTTGAACCATTTCTTCATTGGAAGGGCGCGAACGTCTCCTTTTTCTCCTTGGTAACCACGACCCAAAGCAAAGTAGCGCTCAAGGTCAGACAAGTCCAAGTTTTGAACTGAAGCAGGTACCACGTTGAAAAGGAATGCTGCATCTAGGAAGTTGTCATAGTGAGAAAAGTCATTTGATGGGATTTCAGTAATGCCTTTTTCTTTGACAATGTTCCAGTGTTTAGCACGCAATTCTTTTGCGGCTGCAAGGAGTTCTTCTTCTGAGATTTCTTTTCTAAAGTATTTTTCAGTTGTAAATTTTAATTCGCGGAATTCGCCCAAACGAGGGAAACCGATGATTGTAGTTGACATGATGTGTCCTCCAAAATTTGTTGTTGAAACTATCTTAACAGAAAAGAAAGCGTCTGTATAATTGTAAAAAATTAGGCTTTGATATAGTTTGAAACTATATCTCCGTTTTAGACAAAAGAAAAAGACCTGAGAAAAATGACTCAAATCCTTTGTGTAGCTTGTTTTTTAACTATATTTCAGTTAGATTGGTAAAACGTGTTATTAGTAATTCTTATAAGTGACTATGACTTGTTATTAGAAAAGACTATAAGTCAATCCCCTTCTCTCGGAGATTTGCCAGACACTCCTTATAGTAGGCAGCGTCATGTTCGCTATAGATAGGACTAGTCAACTTCTCCTCTGCTAAATCTTGATAAGGAGGACAAATCTTACCACGATAGTTTTTATCCAACCACTCTGGACTGACCTTATAGCCTCGGTTAGCCATCTCCTTCATGATCAAGTCATGATAGGCATAGAGATGATAGGGCGAGTGGGTAAAGACATAGTCCACCGTCGCATGCTTTTTCCCCCAGCCATTGCCATGCAGGGCGCAGCACTCTCGATGCTGTCCCAAGAGTTGAGGACGGGGAAGTTGTGAAATCAAAGCCTCATGCCAAAGTCTCATGGGAGTCTCCTTTCAACAAAGTAGAATGTTGCAGATAAGCATTTGGGTAACGTTCAAGTAAATCTCTCGTCTTAGCAATTAAGTCTTCTTTGGTGGCATAACCAGAGTGATAACGCTCCAGTAAAAACATATAATCCTTGCATTCAGTCTCCGTCGCTTTCTTCTTGAAATAGCCCCAAATATGCTGAAAGGCATTGCAAACCTGACCCCTGTGTTCTGGAATTTGACAGGCACGGTCAATCATCTCCTGAACCTGACTCACCTCCACCTCTTCATTCTTGAGATACTGACGAATCTCATTGTAAATATTGCTGGAATGGCTCAAAACAAGGTATTTATTTTCCGCCCAGAGTTGCTGGCAAAGGACACGTTGGTTGTTATTTTCCATACTTCTCCTTACTTTCTACTAGTTCCCCGGAAATATGGAAACAAAGTTATATCTTAAAAATGAGCGAATTATGAGCGGAATAAATAGTGTTTTTTGTGGAGTCTGATTTTTCTAACAGATATTAGTCAACAATCCTTAAATACCTGAATAAGTCTCTACTAACAACTGAATCTTACGTAAAACTTCTTGCTTTTTCCGTTCACGCGCTCCCTGTCTACGAGAAGTTGGTGGAATAATCGAATCCAAATCAGTCCCACTATTTTCAGCATAACCTCGTTGAATTGATTTGTCTATGAATAATTGGTAATCAGCTACAAGTTTCTCAGACTCAGCTAGGTCATGGATTGCGATTTTCTTGCGCTCCTTGCCATATTCATAGAAAGCATTGATAATCCCATCATGGTCTTTCAATTTTTGCAAATCGGTGTCATTGATAAACCCGATAACCAACTCTTCTTTGGCACGGATATCGATACTAGAACGAATCACACGACTAACTTCTGCTTTCATTACTTCTTTAGACTCAGAATTCTTCGATTTTTCAACAATCAATGCCAAGATATAGTCTAGGTTAATCTCATCAGTTTTTAATAACTCAATTTCAAATTCGACATCTGAATGGTCAACATCCAAATCCTTGGTCTTTTCATAGTTTTTAAGATTCAAAAATTCATCTCGAATTTCCACATAGGCACTTCTTAAATCTTGAAGATAACCTTCAGAAATAGGTTTGTCGATTTCTTGGAATTCGTCATAATTTCGAAGAACATTATCAAGTTTCAACAACTCACCAAATAACTTAACAAACTCCTTTTTATCATGCTCGGTTTCAATTTCTTGCGGATTTGGGAATTTTTCCAGAATTTCCTGACAAACCGCAGTATATCCTTTGACCTCGATACCCGTTACCTGATCGACAAAACCATCCATGTATTCACTAAAGCTTTTTTCTAAGATGATTTCAAGCTTATTTGTGTCTCCAAAAGTCTTAATAGCTTCTTGCGTAGCCTGTTCTAAATCACGAAAACAAACAATATTTCCAAAAGGTTTAACCCTATTAAAAATTCGATTGGTTCTCGAGAATGCCTGAATCAATCCATGATAACGAAGGTTTTTATCGACAAAGAGAGTATTCATGGTCGGAGCATCAAATCCTGTCAAGAACATACCCACTACAATCAGTAAATCCACTTCCTTGGACTTAACTCGTTTAGAAAGGTCACGATAGTAATTTTGAAACTCTTTACCATCTGTCGAAAAGTTCGTCTTGAACATTTGATTATAGTCGTAGATTGCCTTAGCCAGAAACTCTTTAGAAGATAGAGACATAGCTGTATCTTGAGGGTCTAGCTCTTCGTCTTGAATTTCCCCATAAGCTGACTGTTCTTCGTTAGGTGCAAAGCTAAAAATGGTTGCAACTTTTAAGCGTTTAGCTTCTGGTAAAGCTGCTTGTTGTCGCTGGATTTCTTCATAGTATAATTTTGCTGCTTCAATACTTTGTACAGCCAGCATGGCATTAAATCCAAACAGTTGTTTTTGCTTATGAGTATAATGTTGATTTCGATGCGTTTTGTCATTATAAACTCTCAACAGGTACTCTGTGATGGTTGCTATCCGTTCTGGATGCAAAAGGAGTTCCTTCTCCATCTTTTTGAGTTTCTTCTCATCAAGCTCTTGACCAACTGCTTTTTCTGCTTCTCTATATTTATTGATTTCAGGCTTGATATAGTTATAGTCAACCTTGAACTTCAAGACTTTTTTATCTCGAATAGCATCCGTGATAACGTAGTTATGAAGTTGCTCCCCAAAAACTTCTTGAGTTGTTTCTCCCGTTAAACTATTTTCTGGGAAAATTGGTGTCCCTGTAAATCCAAATAAGGCATACTGTTTAAAGGCCTTCTTAATACGCTTTTGCGCCTTCCCAAACTGAGAACGATGACACTCGTCAAAAATCAAGACACATTTCTTAGCATAGACTTCATGATTAGGATTCGCAGTGATAAACTTATTTAACTTTTGAATAGTTGTGACAACGATTCGATCATCATTTTCTTCGATACTGCGTTGTAGTTCTTTTGTATTGTTACTACCATTGACTGAATTTGGTTGGAATTTTTGATATTCCTTCATAGTTTGATAGTCTAAGTCTTTTCTATCTACAACGAATATCACTTTGTCAATGTAGTCCAACTCTGTCGCTAAGCGAGCAGTCTTAAAGCTGGTCAAGGTTTTCCCTGACCCTGTCGTATGCCAGATATAACCACAAGCATTGATGGTTCCAAAATTTTTCATTTCATTGGAAGAATGAATCTTGCGCAAGATACTTTCAGTTGCTGCTATCTGATAAGGACGCATGATGAGCAAGGTATTATCCACATCAAAAACACAATACTTGGTCAAAACTTCCAAGAGGACACGCTTGCTTAAGAAAGTAACAGTAAAATCTTCCAATTCGTGAATAGTCTTGTTCTTACGGTCTGCCCACTCACAGGTAAACTCATAATGATTTTTATTCTGAGCTGTTGTATTTGCAAAGTAGCGTGTATAAGTGCCATTCGAAATCACAAAAATCTGAACATACTTATACAAAGAATTTTCGCTGTTAAAGCTTTCCTTACTATAACGGTGAACCTGATTAAAGGCTTCTTGTAGACTAACTCCACGCTTCTTCAATTCAATCTGAACTAGCGGAAGACCATTGACTAAAATGGTCACATCATAACGGTTGGTATGACTCCCCACTTGCGTCACTTGGTTGATGACCTGCATGCTGTTGTTGTGAATGTTTTTCTTATCAAGGATAAAAATATTTTTAATCCGTCCATCATCAAAGACAAAGTCATAGATATGATTTTCTTGGATTTTTCGTGTTTTTTCAACCAAACCTTCATTGGGACAATCTAAATACTCGACTACAAAACGTTGCCATTCAGCACCCGTAAACGTAACCTTATTAAGCTTTTCAATTTGAACCTTTACATTCGCTAAAAGCTCCGCAGGTGTATGGATATCCAATCGTTCATAATTGAGACCATTGACTAAATCCATAAGCAATTGTCTTTCCAAATCTGCCTCAGACTGAAATTCTCTATCTGTGCGATACTCTGGTTGATACTCAGCCAAGAGAATCCCTTCATTTGTTTCCGCAATTACTTCATGTACTTTTGAATAATCAACCATAGTATGCTTCCTCGCTATTCTCTCTATATTCTAGCGCAAATGACTAATATCTTTATTGAAATAGTATGTCTCAATAAACTTCTTATAAATCACTTTAAATTGTTCTTTATCATCTTCTGTTATATCTGGAAATTCTTCAACCGATTGTTTGTCATGACTAAATAAATTTAAGTATCTTCTATGAACCTTATCTTTTTCACTTTCAGGTATAATTTCTTCCCATGATCCATATCCTAAAAAAGTAGAAGTTTTTTCAAAAAGTGATCTTAATAAATTATAGTGATATTTTTCTAATTGATTCTCTTTAATAGCTTCATCTATTATATCTATAACCTTCAAGTGGTAAGCAAACGGAGAATCAGAAGTCTCTTTCAAATGATAGCTTTCATCACCAGTAGTCAAATGTAACTTGTGTTCAAGTACAAATCTACTACATGAATCACTTTTTAATTCATTAAATAACACGTTAAAAAATAGTGGATGATGAGTTGTGATAATAAATTTTAAACCACTAGATTCATGAACGGTTCCAGTTGCTTTTTCAAACTTACTTTTCTTTATTAAATTAGCTAAATCAACAGCCATTTCAATAATTTTTCTGTCATCTAAAGAGGAAACAGGATCATCTATAAAAATATACTTTAAATTTGGAAAAGATTCCTGATCCTCATTCTTAGTTAGAATAACTTCATTTAGAAAAGTATAGAAAATACTCCAAATAAAACTACTTTCTTCCCCTTTGGAAATTTTTATTTTATCCTCTGTAATTCTTTCTTCTTCACCATTTCCATTTTTCGCAGTGTATGTTTTTGAAAATTTAACTGTCCTAAAGTTGTCTTGGAAATTTGGTGAAATAATTTGCTGTTTACTTCTTAAATCATTACCTTCTGAGAAAATTCCAAGGTAATATTGAAATAAATCAATTATCTCATTTTCCTTTCCCTGATCTTCAAGAATATACTTCAAAAATGTTGATTCCAGATTTATATTTAATTTTCTATCCCAATCGTTTTGCAAATCATTATCCCAAGAAAATAAATCTTCTGTAAATGCATTAAAATAAAAAATTTTCTTTTCGTCTATCTCCTTATTCTGAAGTTGATCAAGTTCATCGCCATCCAATTTTTCCTTAACAGCCATAGATAGTCTAGTTTTTCCACTTCCATTAAAAGCATATAGAAGGGAACTCTTTGATTTTTTTGAAATAAGATTAGCCGCAAGTTCTTCCAATGTTTTGAATTCTGTCATAATATACTTTCTCCTTTTTTATCAAAATTGAACATCATATTTCTCCAATATTCATATTGTTTTTGACGTAGTTCAATCTCCTTGGGAAGTCCGATGTTTAAGTCGTTACAAACCGTATCAAAGTTATCTAAAACTTGAACAATACGGGACTGGATTTCAAGAGATGGCACTGGGATTTTCAATGATGAAAATGTAGATAAATTAAGATTATCCTGTGCGCTACCATAACTCTTATTTTCAAGATAATCTTTTATTGAATTTAAATAATAGTAAACATATTCTGTAATGGCAAATTCTGGATTTGCAACAAACCCTATAATACTATCAGGAAAACATGCATCAAATCCTAACAATCCAGTTTCTGCTATATTAGCAGCAATTGTGATACATAATGTTCCCTTTTCCCACTGCTTACTTTGTTGTAATCCAAATTCACTATAAGTTTGAGAATAGTTTTCAATCCATTTACCAGCCTCTCTTATATCTCCAGTCTGTATGAACGGTATATCACCACCATATAGTCTCACGTCATTTCTAGGCCGATGTTTTGATTTTCCACGACCAAAATCTTTTGCTATTTCCGAGAGCGTCTTCCACTCAACCTGATAAACTTCATCTTCAAATGATAAGAGTTTATCTCGATAAAAAGAATATTGCTTTTTACGTGAGGTCAATTCTGAGGTCAATTCTGAGGTCAATTCTGTAACATAATCAGTGAATTTGTCAAGTATTTGCACGATTTTTTCTTGAATTTCTATTGGTGGAATCGGAATAGGAAACGATTTTAAAGTTGAAATGACAATGTAAGACATAGCTGCCTTATTTGTATTATTCTCTAAATAAGATTTTAGCCCCTGTTTGATAATGTGTAACAAAAATCTCGCCTTCACATTATGTGAGAAATTTGTCAAAACATATGTTCTTTGATATGCTTCAAATTTTCCTGAATAATACTTAACATCCCCAACATTTGCATTTCCAGCAATCAACAGTGCCTCTGTATTCCACCGAAAAGAATTTATTCGACTTATTTCTTTTGCTGTTGTAAAAAATGGATACTTCCCATCTTCAACAGACTCATTAGCGTTTAATTTACCTGTTTCTATTTCACACACTTCCCCCAACTCTTTCCACTCAACAGGACAGTTTTGGATTTCTTCTAGGATATTCATCAGTTCCCTCCTTCCTTGGCTAGATTTTCAATGTTTTTAATTTCCTTGAGATAATCTTTTTCAACTTGACTGAGGGTCTTGGCTTGGTAGCTCTTATATTCCTTATCTACCTTCTGCTTCATCTGTTCACGAGAGATAGAACCACTATTGTCCAGCAAGTCTTCTCCCGTTGCTAGAAGGATACGGTCCACGTGTGTCACCCAGTCAGCCATAGTCATGACTTCTTCTCGCTCTGCTTGTCTTTCCGCAAAGTCTAGGTATCCTGATACTAGTTGATTGAGTCCACGGAGTTCCTTCTCTGTCAGATAGTTCTTGGCAACTTTTGCTTCAGATAGAGTAGGGAGGTCTCCCTTAAAAGCGGTCAAACCCATAAACTCCTTTTCGCTATCAACACGATTGTAGATGAGCTCACTCGCAGTATTGTGATGAATAGCATAGTGCATCTTGTTTTGAACCGTCGCAAAGAATTTCTTTGCCTCTGGTGAATTTGCATTGTAGTCACTTGATGTAGCAAAAAGATCTAAAACCTGACGATAAAAGACTTTTTCACTCGAGCGGATGTCTCGGATTTTTTCAAGAAGTTCTTTAAAGTAAGAGCCTCCACCCAAGTTTTTCAAGCGCTCATCATCCATGGCAAATCCCTTAATCAGATACTCTTTCAAGACTGTCGAAGCATAGAGTCTGAACTGAATGCCACGAGGGGAACGCACTCGATAACCTATCGCCAAAATCATATCGAGGTTATAAAAGGCGACTTTTTTCGACTGAGTTTTACCAGCCATTGCACCGTGACGAGTGGTTGTCAACTGATATTTGACAACCACTGTTTCATCCAATTCACCATCTTCAAATATTGCCTTGATATGTTTGCTAATGTTTTGCTTGGAAGTTTGAAAGAGCTCAGCTAGTTCTTGTTGGGTCAGCCAGACTGTTCCATTATCCAAGTGGAGTTCAATAGCAGACTCGCCGTCATCTGTCCTATAGAGAATTACATCATTTGCCATAGCTCAGCTCCTCTACAATCTTGTCTATCTCTGCACGCAAGTGGTCAATTTTGGCAACAGTCTCAGCGATTTCTTTATTAAGAACATCTATATCAATTTTCTCACGTGTATCTTCTTGTTCGACATAGGTTGATACAGACAGGTTGTAATCCTGCTCTGAGCCAATCACATCGTTATCAACAAGAGCAGATTTATAGTCAACACTTTGATAATTAGAAAATAATTCAACAATATGCTCGATATTACTATCGGTCAAAACATTGTTGTTAGTTTCTTTTTTGAATTCCTTACTCGCATCGATAAAGAGCGTTTTGTTCTCTAGTTTATTTTTTGCCAAAACCAAGATCGTCGTTGCGATAGAAGTTCCAAAGAAGAGATTGTCTGGAAGAGAAATCACTGCTTCAACAAAGTTGTTATCTACTAGATACTGACGAATGGTCTTTTCAGCTCCTCCACGATAGAAAATTCCTGGAAAACATACAATAGCAGCTCGACCTTTATTGGACAAGTGATTTAGACTATGCATGATAAAGGCAAAGTCAGCTTTTGACTTAGGAGCTAGCTTACCAGCTGGCGCAAAGCGGTCATCATTTATCAGAGTTGGATCTCCATCTCCCACCCATTTGACAGAATACGGAGGGTTAGAAACGATAGCATCAAATGGCTTTTCTTCTAAATGCTGAGGATTTAAAAGGGTATCTCCTCGCTTAATATCAAAGTTGTTGTAGTTGATATTGTGTAAGAACATATTCATACGAGCCAAGTTGTAGTTGGTCATATTGATTTCCTGACCAAAGAATCCGTCTTCTAGAATATGGTCTTCATATTGTTTTTTCATTTGAAGAAGGAGAGAGCCTGAACCACATGTTGGGTCATAGACCTTGTTAATCTTGTCTTTACCGACCATCACTAGGCGAGCTAGTAATTTAGAGACTGTCTGTGGCGTGAAAAACTCACCACCACTTTTTCCTGCATTACTAGCATAGTTGGAAATCAAGAACTCATAAGCATCCCCAAAGGCATCGATGTCATTTTCCTCAAAGTTACCAAAGTTAATGCTATTGATACCATTTAGAATGTCAGAAAGTCGTTTATTTTTTTCTGGAACAGTTCCACCAAGGATATTGCTTCGTGTGTCCAAGTTATCAAACAAACCTTTGATATCATCCTCTGATTTGAAGCCAATCGCTGATTTCTCAATAGCTTGGAAAATATTGGCCAAGTCTTCGTTTAAATTTTCATTTTGCGAGGCATCCTCGACAACATTTTTAAATAGTTGACTCGGAAGAATAAAGAATCCCTTATCCTCAACTGTTCCTGGTTTGAAATCTTGCTCAGCTTCTTGGTCACTCAATTCAGCATAACGAAATTCTAAGTCGCCAGCTTCATGCTCGGCGCGGTCAAAATAGTCTGCCATATGCTCTGAAATAAAGCGATAGAAAAGGATACCTAGGATATATTGCTTAAAATCCCAACCATCTACAGCACCACGAACATCGTCCGCAATCGCCCAAATTTTACGATGCAGTTCCTTGCGTTTTGTATTTTCTTTACTTGCCATTTTTACTTTCCTTATTAAATAAATGTATTATCTTTTCTATTTTATCATATTTTAAGAAAACCCACTCGAAGCGAGAAGAACGAGTGGGATAGAAATGTTTTTAGATTAAGATTTTACAATTTTATTCTATAAATTCAATTATTTTTTGATTTTATTAAGATAGTAGAACATTTTTCATACCATCCTTATCATCACTCTTTATAAATACAAGATTTCGTTTTCCTGTTAACTCTACCAATTTTTCTTTACCAAGAATAATTGCAAGATTCTTAATAATCGAACGTTTAGCAGGCTCATCAAAATAAGTAAAAACAAATCGATAAATATATTTTCCATTCTCTGCTAATTCAAAACATTTTTGAAATATTTCCTTATCCAAAGGATCAACCGAGTGACCAAAAACAATAATATTCTTTGAATTTGGAAGTTGACCACCGAATGCATCACCTATATCATAGAAAGTTCGTTTAAAAAATTCTTCAAATTTATTTCCAGTTTCCTTAACAACTCTTTGGTAATATTTCTGATAAGGAATTAAATCACTGTTGACATCATTTTCTTTGTCCTCAATTCCAAAGACCATAGTATTAATTCGACTGAAGGGTCTATCTAAATCAATTCGGCCATGTATGAAATGAGTTCTCTCCTCAGAAGTCCCAAATAAATATCCTGATGTATTAGTATAATTAAAGTTTAAAACAGAGGAATTTGACAAATCAGATATTGCATCTAGAGCTGTTGAACTTGCTTCAATCCTTCGAATATCAAAATCTAAATAATCTAAATACGACAGATAAATTTCTAATAGTTCTGTTAATAAATTTAACTGTTCGATAAAAATGTAATTTAATTTATTCAATACCAAATCTCTATCCAAAAACTTCCATTCATAGTGACTGTAGAGTGGAGCGAATACCTCTGCAATAAAGTATTTTGCGCTGAAATTAGTTTCATTTTTCAAACTATCTCTACTTTTTCTAACTGGATGTATATCTGATAAATCATATAGTAATTTCATATTCTCTTTAAAATACATTATTGCATCCGCGAGTTGGGAGATCATGATTTCAAGATTAGACCAATTATCTCCAAGAGTATCTTTGTTTTCGTTGATAAATTTCAAATATAAATTATCTTTGTATTTCTCAATACTAATATTTTTAGCTTTTAGAAACTCCAGTAACTCATCATCTGGATTAGAAAATAATTGTTTTTCAAACTCAATAAAATCGGTATATCTTGTATCTCGGTTCATCGCACGATCAAACCCGTTGCCCAATATTAAAATTGTATCTACCATAAAATTTCCTCTTATCTATTATAATTGGATTATCTTTTACACTTTTTTATCACTTCCACTATAACAGAAACATATGTTTTTCAGTCTTTTTCTCTAACATTATACCACGAAACCACAAAAATCCCCCTTAGAAATCCGCTTCTAAGGGGTTATCTTTATCCTGCTGCTTGGGCTGGTTCTGCTGGTTTGGCCTTTTTATCTTTCTTGTTGCTAGTAATAAGACGGCGCTTGCTATCTCGGATGCTATTAAGTTCCTTGAGAAGTTGAGTCAAGTGTTCCTTTTCAGGGTAGGCTTCTGCACTGGCTGCGGTATAGCGCATAAAGAGGTCGTAGCTGGTTGAAAGTTCGGTACGGAGTTGTCTAGTCTTGCCGACTTCCTTGGCAGACTTAGAAGCACGCACCTTACTTTCCACTTGGTCATATTCCTCTTGAGCATTGACCACCGCCGTCATCAGCAGGATACTTTTAAATTTATGTAAATAAAGCTATTCTAAATCTAGAATACATATAAACTTTAGGGATCAGCCCTATTCTAAGTCTCGAATGCCAACTCACTATCCATTCCTTATCAAAAAGACTCATTCCCCCTTTCTCCTCCAAAATATGGTATAGTAGAGTTATACTATCTATGAGGAGTTTACATGTCACAGGATAAACAAATGAAAGCTGTTTCTCCCCTTTTACAGCAAGTTATCAATATCTCATCGATTGTAGGTGGGATTGGGAGTTTGATTTTCTGTATTTGGGCTTATCAGGCTGGGATTTTACAGTCTAAGGAAACCCTATCTGCCTTTATCCAGCAGGCAGGCATCTGGGGACCACCTCTCTTTATCTTTTTACAGATTTTACAGACTGTCGTCCCTATCATTCCTGGAGCCTTGACCTCGGTGGCTGGCGTCTTTATCTACGGCCACATCATCGGGACTATCTACAACTATATCGGCATTGTCATTGGCTGTGCCATTATCTTTTATCTGGTGCGCCTCTATGGAGCTGCCTTTGTCCAGTCTGTCGTCAGCAAGCGTACCTATGACAAGTATATCGGCTGGTTGGACAAGGGCAATCGTTTTGACCGTTTCTTTATCTTTATGATGATTTGGCCCATTAGTCCGGCTGACTTTCTCTGTATGCTGGCCGCCCTGACCAAGATGAGTTTCAAGCGCTATATGACCATCATCATTCTGACCAAGCCCTTTACCCTCGTGGTTTATACCTACGGTCTGACCTATATTATCGACTTTTTCTGGCAAATGCTTTGACACATAAAAAATCCGTTTGGTTGCCCAAGCGGATTTTGTGCTTTATTTTGAAACTTCTTTTGCAAGAACAAAGTTTCCAAGTGTGGCAGAACCATTTCCTGCAACTGCTGGCGTCACGATGTAGTCACGCACGTCTGGTACTGGTAAGTATCCATTGAGAAGAGCTGTAAATTTCTCACGAACACGATCCAGCATGTGTTGTTGGGCCATGACCCCACCACCAAAGACGATCACGTCTGGGCGGAAAGTCACTGTAGCATTAACCGCAGCTTGAGCGATGTAGTAGGCTTGAACATCCCAGACAGAGCTGTTAAGTTCAATGTTTTCACCACGAATACCTGTACGAGCTTCTAGACTTGGACCAGCCGCAAAGCCTTCCAAACATCCTTTGTGGAATGGACAAACACCGTTGAATTCTTTTTCAATATCCATTGGGTGTTTAGCCACGTAGTAGTGACCCATTTCAGGGTGACCTACACCACCAATAAACTCACCACGTTGGATAACACCTGCACCGATACCTGTACCGATTGTGTAGTAAACCAAGTTTTCAATACGAGCACCAGCATTGTTACGGGCAACCACTTCACCATAAGCAGAGCTGTTTACGTCTGTTGTGAAGTACATTGGCACGTTGAGGGCGCGACGAAGGGCACCAAGCAAGTCCACATTTGCCCAGTTTGGTTTTGGAGTCGTTGTGATAAAGCCATAATTTTTTGAGTTTTTATCAATATCAATCGGCCCAAATGAACCAACTGCAAGACCAGCAAGGTTGTCGAATTTTGAGAAGAACTCAATGGTTTTATCGATTGTTTCGATTGGAGTTGTTGTTGGAAATTGTGTTTTTTCTACAACGTTAAAGTTTTCATCACCGACAGCACAGACAAACTTTGTACCGCCCGCTTCCAAGCTTCCATATAATTTTGTCATGATAAACCTCTTGTTTTTATTTTCTTTATTATAGCATATTTCGAAAGTCTAAATTTCTCTATTTTTTAGATTTTCCTCTGTAAATCTTACCATTCAAGCAAAAACGAACAAACATGTCATTTGTTCGTTTTCACATTAGAGAGGATTGATTAGATTTTCACTTCGATCACAGCATCCCCCTTCGCAACTGAACCTGTTGCGACTGGAGCTACTGAAGCGTAGTCAGCTGTATTTGTAACGATAACCATTGTTGTATCATCAAGACCAGCTGCAGCAATTTTGTTTGAGTCAAAGGTTCCAAGAACATCGCCAGCTTTAACCTTATCACCTTGAGCAACTTTTGCTTCAAAACCTTCACCATTCATAGATACAGTGTCAATACCAACGTGGATCAAGACTTCAGCACCATCAGTTGTTTTCAAACCAAAAGCGTGTCCTGTTGGAAAGGCGATTGAAACTTCCGCATCAGCTGGTGCATATACCACACCTTGACTTGGTTTCACAGCGATACCTTGGCCCATAGCTCCACTTGAGAAGACTGGGTCATTCACATTTGAAAGAGCAACAACATCACCAATGATTGGAGTTTGGATTGTTTCGTCTTGAAGAGTTGCTGGTACTTCTTCATTTACCACTGTAGTTTCTTCAGAAACTGTTTCTTCAACAACTTCTGTTTCTTCTTTGTAACCAAAAGCATATGTCAAACCGAAACCAAGGGCAGTTGTAACTAAGACCATAAAGACATACTTGAGGAGTTGACCATTAATGTATAGAAGAGTACCAGGAATGATTGTGATACCAAAGCTAGTTCCTGCTAAACCAAGAATATTTGCTAACCAACCACCTGCAGCACCTGCAATAAGACCCATGATAAACGGTTTACCGTAACGAAGGTTAATACCAAAAATTGCTGGCTCAGTAATACCTAATCCTGCAGAAAGAGCTGCTGGGAAAGCAAGTGCTTTAATTTTGGGATTCTTTGTTTTTACACCAACAGCAAGAGTTGCTCCAAGTTGAGCAGTCATAGCTGCTGTAATAATAGCATTAAGAGGATCTGAACCTGTAGAAGTAACAAGGTTAGCCTCCAAGAGATTGAAGATATGGTGAACACCTGTAACAACGATGACCTGATGAACACCACCAAGGATTAATCCACCTAGACCCACTGGAAGACTGAGCAACCAAACAGTAGCGACTTTGACATAGCTTTCAACTTCGTGGAATACAGGTCCAATGACAAACAAGGCCAAAATAGACATTACTAAGAAAGTCAAGAATGGTACAAGGAGTAAATCTAATACATCTGGAATACGCTTACGGAGCCACTTTTCTAGTTTAGCACCAGTCAAACCAACGAAGAAGGCTGGTAAAACTGAGTTTTGATAGCCGACAACTTTGATAAAACCAAAGAAGAGGATTGGTTGAGCATCACCAGAGGCCACAGCCCAGGCATTTGGTAAGGATGAGTTTACCATCATCAATCCTAGAACCAAACCAAGCAATGGATTTCCACCGAAGACTCGAAAGGCTGACCAACAGATTAAGGCTGGGAAGAAGGCAAAAGCTGTATCTGTCAAAACAACTGAATAAGTATAGAAGTTTGTTGCTTTAAAAGCTTCTGCAGTAGTTCCAAACAAAGCTAAGACTTGATCCTGAACGATAGCCCCACGAATCCCCATAAAGAGACCAGTAGCAACAATTGCTGGCAAAAGAGGTACAAAGACGTCACCGAAAGTACGGATGGCACGTTGGAACCAATTTCCTTGTTTACCTGCTTCTTCTTTCATCTCATCCTTAGATGCTGTTGGCAAACCAAGAGCTACGACTTCATCGTACATCTTGTTTACTGTACCCGTACCAAAGATGATTTGGTATTGACCTGAGTTAAAGAAAGCACCTTGAACTTTTTCCAAGCTCTCGATAGCATCTTTATTGATCTTTGCTTCATCTTTAACCATAACGCGAAGACGAGTCGCACAGTGGGCTACACTGTTAACGTTCTCGCGTCCGCCCAAGGCTTCGATGACTTTTTTTGCAATTTCTGTATTGGTCATTTGCAAAAATCTCCTTATAAAAAATTTGTAAAATGTTTGAAAGCGATTTTATCCGCCCTACGCATATAATTCTATCATGTTTTTAAAATATGTCAAGCGTTTTGCAGAAAAAGTTTTAGCATTTTGAATTTTTTGATTGTTTTTGATGTCTTTGAAATAAAACAAGCAATATTTCACCTATTATTGTGAGGTTTTTAAAGATTTTTTTGCAAATTCTTTCATTTTTTCATTTATTTTCATAAAATCCTTCAATCCGTTTCTGTCAATCGTTTGATATTTTTTTCTTAATTTTATGATAAAAGACTTGCTTTTTTAAAAGGAAACGTTTACTATAAAGATAGTAGAATTTATGGAGGGAATATAAATGGAATGGACTACCGAACGTCGTTACAGACGTTATGAAGATTGGACACAAGAAGAAAGAAAAGAAATCCAAGAAAAGATGGCACAATCCCCATGGCATGTCAGCTATCACATTGAACCAAAGGAAGGACTCCTTAACGACCCGAACGGTTTTTCTTACTTTGATGGCAAGTGGGTTGTCTTTTACCAAAACTTCCCCTTTGGTGCAGCTCATGGATTGAAGTCTTGGGTTCAGCTTGAAAGCGACGACTTGGTTCACTTTACTGAAACAGGTGTAAAAATCTTACCTGATACTCCACTTGATAGCCACGGCGCTTACTCTGGATCTGCTATGCAGTTTGGTGATCAATTGTTCCTATTCTATACAGGAAATGTCCGTGATGAAAATTGGGTGCGTCACCCTTATCAGATTGGTGCCTTAATGGATAAGGACGGCAAGATTGAAAAGATTGATAAGGTCTTGATTGATCAACCAGCTGATGCTACCGACCACTTCCGCGATCCACAGATTTTTAACTTTAAAGGACAATACTACGCAATCGTTGGTGGACAAGACTTGGAGAAAAAAGGATTCGTCCGTCTCTACAAAGCAGTCGATAATGATTATACAAACTGGCAAGAAGTTGGTGATTTGGACTTCAACAATGACCGCACTGCCTATATGATGGAGTGCCCAAATCTTGTCTTTGTCGGAGAACAACCTGTCCTTCTCTACTGCCCACAAGGTTTGGATAAAAAAGTTCTTGAATATGACAATATTTATCCAAATATGTATAAAATTGGTGCTTCCTTCGACCCTGAAAATGCTCGTTTGGTAGATGTGTCTGAACTACACAATCTAGACTATGGTTTCGAAGCCTATGCTACTCAAGCTTTTAACGCTCCGGATGGACGTGCTCTCGCTGTTAGTTGGCTTGGTTTGCCAGATGTGTCTTATCCATCTGACCGTTTTGACCATCAAGGAACTTTTTCATTGGTAAAAGAACTTACCATTAAAGATGGCAAACTCTATCAGTACCCTGTAGAAGCCATCAAGTACCTTCGAGCTTCAAAAGAGGAATTTTCAAATCGTTCTGAAACTAAGAATAGCTACGAACTTGAGCTGAACTTAGAGGCTAATAGCCAAAGTGAAATCATCCTTCTTGCTGATAAAGACGGAAAGGGGCTATCTATCAATTTCGACCTTGTCAATGGCCAAGTAACCGTTGATCGTAGTCAAGCAGGTGAGCAATATGCTCAAGAATTTGGAACTACTCGCTCTTGCTCAGTTACTAATCAAGCAACTACTGTCAATATCTTCATCGACAACTCAGTCTTTGAAATTTTCATCAATAAAGGAGAAAAAGTATTTTCTGGTCGTGTCTTCCCACATGAGAACCAAAATGGAATTCTCATTAAATCTGGAAACCCAACTGGAACTTACTACGAATTAGAATATGGTCGCAAAACTGACTGATGTCGCAAAATTGGCTGGTGTCAGCCCTACTACTGTTTCACGTGTCATCAATAAAAAAGGCTATCTATCTGAAAAAACCATCCAAAAGGTCAATGAGGCCATGCGAGAGTTGGGCTATAAACCTAACAACCTTGCTCGTAGCCTCCAAGGGAAATCAGCCAAGTTAATCGGTTTGATTTTCCCAAAAATTAGCCATGTTTTCTATGCTGAATTGATTGACAAATTGGAACACGAACTCTTCAAAAAAGGCTACAAGACCATCATCTGCAATAGTGAGCACGATTCGGAAAAAGAACGTGAGTATCTTGAAATGCTAGAAGCCAACCAAGTGGATGGAATCATCTCTGGTAGTCATAACTTGGGAATTGAAGACTACAATCGCGTAACGGCTCCAATCATCTCTTTTGACCGTAACCTGTCTCCAGATATCCCTGTCGTTTCTTCTGACAACTATGCTGGTGGTGTCCTAGCCGCTCAGACCTTGGCTAAAACTGGAGCCAAATCTATTATCATGATTACAGGAAATGACAACTCTAATTCCCCAACTGGACTTCGTCATGCTGGTTTTGCTTCAATCTTGCCAAAGGCTCCTATTATCAATGTTTCCAGTGATTTTTCACCCCTTCGTAAGGAAATGGAAATAAAAAATATCCTGACCAAACAAAAACCAGATGCGATTTTCGCCTCTGATGATTTGACTGCTATTTTGGTTATTAAGATTGCCCAGGAGCTTGGAATCTCTGTGCCTGAACAACTCAAAGTGATCGGCTATGACGGGACTTATTTCATTGAGAATTTCTACCCTCACCTCACTACCATTAAACAACCCTTGGAAGAGATTGCTCGCCTAACAGTTGATTTGCTCTTACAAAAAATTGAAGGTAAAGAGGTTGCTACCACTGGTTATTTCTTGCCAGTTAGTCTCTTACCAGGTAAAAGTATTTAAACAAAAAACTCGGACTGAATCAGTCTGAGTTTTTTCTTATAATCTAAATTTTTTCAAAAGTGTTTGGGCTTTTTCTAAATTAAAAGTTTTTTCAGCAATCAAGCATTCTACCAACTTAGGCACTTCAGCCTCTGTGGCTCCTGCAAGGAGGGCTAGTGACTTCGCTTGAAGTTTCATGTGTCCATGCTGAATTCCTGTGCTGACAAGAGCTTTAAGAGCTGCAAAGTTTTGTGCAAGACCAATTGACACGATAATTTGAGCCAATTCCTTAGCTGATGGATGACCTAGCAACTCATGGCTGAGAACTACACGAGGATTAAGACCAATTGATCCACCCTTGGTAGCAACTGGCATCGGCATAGTCAGCTCTCCTATTAACTCTTCTGTTTCCAAATCCATCATCCAATGACTGAGACCTCGATAAGCACCATCATGACTGGCATAGGCATGCGCTCCTGCTTCGATGGCACGCCAATCATTTCCTGTCGCAATCAAGAGAGCATCGATTCCATTAAAAATTCCCTTATTGTGAGTAGCTGCTCGATAAGGATCTGCTTGAGCAAACTGGCTGGCTAAAACCATTTTTTCTGCTAGTTCACGCGCTTCATCCTTCTGGCGACTCAAATAACGAAAGGCGATCCGACAGCTTGCTGTCACCAGAGAATCGGTCGCGTAGTTTGACAGAATCCCCATGAGACTCTGTCCCTGACTAAGTTCTTCTAAGACAGGCTTCAAGGCTTCCAGCATGGTATTGAGCATATTAGCTCCCATAGCTTCTTGGGTATCGACATGGAGATAAACAACGAGAAAGTCTGTTTCGCCTTTTATCTGCTCGACATGCAAATCACGCGCCCCACCCCCGCGTTTAACGATAGAAGGATAAGCTTGATTGGCAAGCTCCAAGAGTTCTGCTTTCTTGCTGACAATCTTCTCTTGCGCCTGTTCAGGTTCAACAACTTGATAAAGGGCTACCTGTCCAATCATCTGACGCTCATGGACTTGAGCAGTAAAACCGCCTGCTCGCTTGATGATTTTACTGGCATAGCTGGCCGCAGCAACCACAGAGGGCTCTTCTGTCACATAAGGAACTGTGTAGTCCTGACCGTTGACGAGAACCTCTGGGACCAGCGAATAAGGCAGAGAAAAAGTTCCCACTACATTCTCACTCAGCTGGTCTGCGACAGTCACGCTAATTTGTTCATCCTGCTCCAGACTGGTTTGCTTTTCAGGACTAAGGAGCGCCTGAGCTTTTAACAGCTCAAGGCGCTCATGGTATGATTTTTTAGAAAATCCATTCCAACTTATCTTCATTATTTTTCAACCTTGCTATAACGGCGTTGGTGGTCCACAATTTCAACCAAGGCAAAATCTTGATTTTCATAGCCAGCAAACTGGGCAGAGTTTGTTTCATCTAAGTCTACTTCTTCAAAGAAGACTTTTTCATAGTCTGCAACGGATAGGGCAGTTCGTTGGTTGAGCTTGTTCAAGCGGTCTTTATCCAAATAAGCTTCATATCCTTCAACCAATTCACCACTAAAGAACTCAGCCACAGCACCACTTCCGTAACTATAAAGGGCGATTTTATCTCCAGCCTTCAGGCTATCTGTATTTTCCAAGAGAGACAGAAGCCCAAGGAAGAGGGAACCTGTATAGATATTCCCCACCTTTTGACTGTAGAGAATAGACTGTTCAAAATGCTTTTGCAAGAGGTCTTTTTTCTCTTGAGGCAGGCTCTTATCCATGATTTTTTTCAAGCCTTTTAAGGCTAATTTAGGATAAGGCAAGTGGAAGCAAACCGCAGCAAAATCATCTAAGGTAAGCTGGTAGCGTTTTTGATATTCAAGCCAAGTCGTTTTCAAACTATCCAAGTATTGCTGGGTAGAATAAACACCATTTACATAAGGGGTTGTTGAGTAATTTGGACGCCAGAAATCCATGATGTCACGAGTCTGAGCCACATTGTCATTATTAAAGGCCATAATGCGTGGATTTTGTGTAATTAACATAGCCACACTTCCAGCACCCTGAGTGGGTTCTCCTGGAGTTTCAATACCGTACTTCGCAATATCACTAGCAATGACCAATACCTTGGACTCTGGAGAATTTTCCACATGCAATTTGGCATAATGAAGGGCCGCTGTCGCTCCATAGCAGGCTTCTTTAATCTCGAAACTACGAGCAAAGGGCTGGATGCCCAGCAAACCATGCACAAAGACGGCTGCAGCTTTACTTTGGTCAATTCCTGACTCAGTAGCTACAATGACCATGTCAATTTCTTGTCTCTCTTGCTCAGTTAAAATAGAATCACTTGCACTGGCCGCCAAGGTCACGATATCCTCAGTTAGGGGCGCAATACTCAATTCCTTGAGCAAGAGTCCTTTGCTTAATTTTTCAGGGTCAATTCCCCTCGCTTCTGCTAAGTCTTGTAATTTCAAGACATATTGACTAGTCGCAAAACCAATCTTATCAATACCGATTGTCATATTTACCTCTGTTTTATCATTCATTGTAAAAAATCGTTCTATACTATTTTATCACAAATAGCAGTAAAAGAGAGAAAAAAGACTTGATTCACCAAATCAAGTCGCTTATTATTCTAACCATTATGCTGTTTTCGTAAGTGAGAATAAAGTCTGAGAATCACTGTTCCGCTAGCCATTCCAATGGAAATCACCAAAGCCAGCATAACAACCAAGGTTGCACTAGCAATGGCATGACTGTAATCTCCCGTCACAAAAAAGGCAGTTGTCCGATAGGAGAGATAACCCGGAACCAGAGGTGCCAAAATGGCCAAGATAAAGACCACAGTAGGTGTCTTATAAAGAATACTTAAAATCTGGCTGACACAAGAACCGATAATAGCCGCAATGAAGGTGGCTACGATGACATTGGTCGGTTCTTTAAGTAAGAGATAAATTAGCCAGACAGCCATGCCCAAAATTCCTCCTGGTAAGAGCATAGAACGTTGAACATTGAGTACGATTAAAAAAGTGATAATGGCAAGAAGACTTGCTACTGCTTGTAATAAAAAGGTTGTTAGTGTCATATTAATTCATCAATACCAAGGCGACAGAAGTTCCCGCCCCTAAAGCAAGGGTAATGAGCAGGGATTCAAACATCTTACTCATACCAGAGTTTATGTGGTTAGTCATAATATCACGGACCGCATTAGTCAAGGCAATTCCTGGTACAAACGGCATGACCGCACCAGCTATAATCAAATCTGCTGTTGAGGGAAAACCTGTGTAGCGAGCCCAAAACTGGGCTATCATCCCAAAGACAAAGGCTCCAGCAAAGGCTGTCACAAAGGGAATTCGGATAAACTTCTCCACATAGAGGGAAAAGGCAAAACCAAATAAGGTAGCCACTCCTGCCCCAAGTGCGTCGTAGATATTTCCACTAAACATAATTGAAAAGAAAGGAGCACTAAAGGTCGCAGCCAAAGTTACCTGCAACTTAGTATAAGGAAGGGGCTGGGCTTGCAAGGCCGTCAATTGCTTGAAGGCTGTCTCTAAATCAATTTGCCCCCCTACCAGCTGACGAGAAATCTGGTTCACATCGCAGACTTTCTCGATGTTATAAGAAGAGGAAGTCACGCGTTTCATTCGCGAAATATTGGTATTTTCAATGGAGAAAAAGATAGCGGCAGGCATGGCAAGAACATTGCAATCCACAATCCCCTGCGAATGCGCAATACGAATCATGGTATCTTCTACACGATGAATCTCTGAACCACTTTTAAGGAGAATGGTTCCTGCTAACATAATGACATCGATGACGGCATTTAACTCTCTTGATTCTTCCATGCGTTCCTCCTTTTAGTTACTTTCTCTATTCTATCACAAAAATTCAATTTAAAAAAATCTTTGTCATAATATCATGACAAAGATCGGCTTATTATTAAGGAGTTTCATGGTTTCCTTCACTACTTGGTTGACTTGGTGTAGGAACCGTTCCTTGTTGATTACCTTGCTGGCCACCTTGTTGATTCCCTTGATTTGGAGTAGTAATGGAACCTTGGTTACCACGTTGAACTGACGTTGAAGAGGAACTTGATGGTGGTGTTTTGGGTTTATAAATCGAAATTTTAATACGTGTGCTAGCTAGATCAATTTTTTCACCCGGTTTTGGACTTTGCTCTACAACAGTCTCCTCAGCTGTTCCTTCAGGAGCAGTAGACACTTCTACAACTTCGATATTAGCTTTTTTAATTCCATATATCTCTGTAAGATTATTAACTGCAAATTCTCGAGTTGAACCAATATATCTTGGCATTGAAATCGAATTTACTTTTTTAGCAACTGTCAAAACTATTTGAGTTGCCTTGCTAAGATCATAGGTTGTTCCTTCCGGTAAACTTTGTTTCATGATTGTACCGGCTTCGATTTCGTTGGATTCTTCTTCCTCAATCTTAATCAGATTTTCTGGAACCTTCTTACCCTTCAACTCTGCCACTACATCACTAGATTTTCGTCCAAGATAATTTCCAAGTTGGAAGGATTGCTGACCAGAAGACACAATCAAATTAATTTTTGTTCCTTCTTTGCGTGTCGTACCAGCGTCAGGATCGGTACGAATAACACGACCTTCTTCAACCTTATCACTAGCCTCTGTTTTTTCTTCACCAACCTCAAAATTGGCTTTCTTAAGCGCTTCTTTAGCCTCAGCAACCGTCTGACCTGCCACCTTTGGAACGGCAATGGTAGCAGGCGTTCTATATAAAATCCATACTAAGGATGCCACAACCAACAAGAAGGTCGCAAATAAAATTGGATAACGTGCTTTCATGCGACGCCGTTTGGTTGGCTTTGGACTAGGTACTGGTTTTTCTGTCTGATGAGGCTGGGGCTTAGGCTGAGGTCTTCCCTCTTGTACCGGAGCTTTAGGAATAGAAGTCAAGGTACTTTGTGGAACTTTAGGAAGAGTTTTAGTATCTGCCTTAGTTGCATCGTCAAAGACTAGCTTTGGTTCATTACGACGATTATTAGACAAACTACTCGACAAATCCACATACATTTCAGCGACTGATTTGTAGCGATCTGTCAATTTCTTGGCAGTTGCCTTAATAACAACATTTTCTAAAGCCTGAGGCACAGATGGATTTTCAGCTATAACCGATGGCAATGGTTTCTGGAAATGCTGAAGGGCGATGGTCACTGCGCTATCCCCATCGTAAGGAATATGACCTGTCAGCATCTCATAGAAAATAATTCCCATGGCATAGATATCACTCTGCACAGTTGCTTTAGAACCACGCGCCTGCTCTGGTGATAAATAATGCACAGAACCTAGCATTGAGTTAGTCTGAGTCAAACTCGTCTCTGCAAAGGCTACTGCAATCCCAAAGTCTGTAACTTTGGCAGTCCCATCTGGGGTCAAAAGGATATTTTGCGGTTTCAAATCCCTGTGAACAATTCCTCGAGTATGGGCTAAGCGCATAGCCAAGAGGATTTGTCCCATGATTCGAACCGCTTCTTCATTTGAAAGAGGGTGATGTTCCTTGATATAGCGTTTGAGGTCTAATCCAGCAACATATTCCATTGCGAGATACTGTTGTCCCTCTTCTTCACCGATATCTGTAATCCGAACGATATGAGGATGGTCCAAATCTGCCATGGCTCTCGCTTCCCGCTGAAAACGAGCCACAGCAATCGGGTCTGTCTGGTAGTTGGTCCTCAGGACCTTTACCGCAACTTCTTCCCCGTCTAGAATCAAATCTTTAGCCAAGTAAACATCTGCCATGCCTCCTCGACCAATCTGTTTGAGAATCCGATACCGCCCGGCAAAAATCTTGCCGATTTGGATCATTCTGTTGCCTCCTCATTAACAGCAATAAGGGCAACTGTGATATTGTCTAAACCACCTGCATTGTTGGCAAAACGAATCAAGGTTGCTGCCTTATCTGCCAAAGAAATATCGCTGGTTACAATATCAGAAATCTCACTTCCTGAAATCATATTTGTCAAGCCATCACTATTGAGTAAGAGATAGTCCCCAGGCTCAAGGGTGATTATTCCAAAATCAGGCTGAATTTCATCTTTTTGACCAATAGATTGAGTAATAATATTTTTCTGTGGATGGCTAGCAGCTTCTTCTGGCGTCAATTGACCTGCCTTAAGCAATTCGTTGACCAAAGAATGGTCGCTCGTTAACTGGTGATATTCTTCTCCACGAATCAAACCGATACGAGAATCCCCAATGTGGGCATAGATAGCCTGATTATCAATAATGGCTACAGCCTCAAGGGTTGTTCCCATTCCTTTATAGGCTTCATTTTGTCCCAATTGGTTAATCCTTTGATTTTCAATCTCAAGGTTGTTAGCAAACCATTCACGCACTTCATTAACCGTATCGATTTGTGTATCAACCCAAGCTACACCCAGGTCTGTTACCGCCATCTCACTAGCGATATTCCCTGCGCGATGACCTCCCATACCATCAGCTAGGATAATCATGGTACGTCCAGCTCTATTGACATAGTGGTTGGCATAGTCTTGGTTATTTGTTCGTTTCTGACCAACATCTGTTAATAATGAAATTTCCATGTGTTAGTTCCTTCCTAATCCGATATCTTGCGAAATTGACTGATGAAGAATCCATCACTTCCATACAATTCAGGTGTGATGAGGATACAGCCATCTTTCATGATATCCTTACATTCATGTTCTAGTGTTACCTGCTCAAATTCAGGATGACTTTCTAAAAATGCCTGTACGACTTGAAAGTTCTCCTCTGAGACAATAGTACAGGTACTATAAGTTATTATACCACCTTTGCGTAGTGTTTGACAAACACTACCTAATATTTCTAGCTGAATTTCCTGCAAGGACGCGAAATCTGCCGTTTCTTTATTGTATTTGATGTCTGGTTTTCGGCGTAGAAGACCAATTCCTGAACAGGGAGCATCTACCAAAATCTTATCAAATGAATCCTGACCAAAAAACTCATGTACCTTTCTGGCATCCAATTTTTGCCTTTGAACCCGATCTACAACCCCCAAACGTTGGGCATTTTCTTGGATTAAGTCCAACTTATGGTCGTACAAGTCCAGAGCAGTAACCTGACCTGTTGTGAGATAAGAGGCTATATGGGCTGTTTTTCCACCCGGAGCCGCACAGGCATCTAGAACCTGCTCATCACCTTGTAAATCAAGAGTGAGAGCAACCAGCTGACTAGACTCGTCTTGGATGGTAATGGCCCCCTCTGAAAATAGGTCATGTCCCGCAAAGTAGCCTTGCTCCTTAACCAGACCAGAAACAGACAAAGGGGAAGCACTAGCCTCCAAAAAGGCTTTGATTTCCTCTTTTCGACTTAAATCAGTCACTCGGATGCTGGCCTTGTTGCGCACCAAAAGACTTTCAAAGATGGCTTGTGCTCGCTCTTCACCGTATTCTTCTTTGAGCTTGGCAACTAGCCAAACCGGAAGGGAATATGCAATGGAGTCACGCTTGTTTTTTCGTTTGATGCTGGTGATATCTGGCCATCCTTCACGTAGAATACGACGAAGGAGGGCGTTGACCAATTTTTCACTGCCTTTTTTACGGACTTTGGCCAATTCTACTGCTTCATTGACCACAGCATGGTCTGGAATCTTGTTCAAATAGCGGATCTGGTAGGCACTCATGAGAAGAAGGACATAGAGCCAACTATCTAACTGGTCTCTGTCTTCGATAAAGTGGGATAGGTACCATTCCAGAGTCAGTTTACGGGCTACCGTTCCATAGACAATCTCTGTCACCAAGCCCTTGTCTGCTGTAGAGAGCTGACTTCCCTTGAGATGCTTATTTAAGGCGATATTTGAGTATGCTTGATTGATAAAAACATCCTCTAATACTGCTAGGGCTAAACTTCTAGCCGTTTCTACTTTAGTCACCAAATCGTTCTCCTACAGTCAATGTCCGTCCAACTCCGTTTAGGAAGGAAGCAATGTCCATCTTAGGTTTACCAGCTGGCTGCACTTGTTTGAGAGACAAAGCTCCTTCAGCCGTTGCGACAATCAATTCTTTCTTGCCGATTGAAAGGATTTCCCCTGGGAGACCTTTACCTTCTACTACTTGAGCTTCGTAAATTTTAAAGCGTTCACCCTTAAGGAAAGTATGGGCAACAGGCCAAGGATTCATGCCACGAATTTGATTGAAAAGCTGACGACTCGTTTTATTCCAATCTAGCTTCTCTTCCTCTGGCTTGATATTTGGAGAGAAAGTAACCTGACTTGGATCCTGAGGTTCAGGTTTGATATCACCAGCCACATAAGCTGGTAAAGTATCCAAAAGCAAGTCACGACCAACCAAAGCTAATTTTTCAAACAAGGTACCAACATTGTCCTCATCCGTGATCGGAATACTACGACGAGAAATCATATCCCCTGCATCCATTTCCTTAACCATCTCCATAATGGTCACACCAGCTTCCTCATCCCCTTGAATCAAGGCATAATGGATAGGCGCACCGCCACGGTGTTTAGGAAGAAGGGAGGCGTGAACATTGACCGCAAAGTCCATGCTATCAAGGAGTTTACTTGGGAGAAACTGCCCAAAAGCAGCAGTCACAATTCCATCCGCTCCTAGCTGCATAATAGTTTCCATCTCTGGACTTCCAGATAGTTTTTCAGGTTGGTAGATAGGAAGCCCTGCCTCTTTGGCAGCTTGTTTAACTGGGGTTTCTTGGATCACTTTTTTACGTCCGACAGCACGGTCTGGCTGGGTCACAACGGCTAGAATTTCGTAACGGTCATCTGTCAAAAGCCCTTTTAAAACTGTTGCTGAAAAGTCGGGGGTCCCCATAAAGATTAATTTTGTCATATCTTCTCCTTCTTATAAAAATTGCTGTGGCTCATGGTCAATGCTGAGACGGAGCTCACTATTTTCCCGTTCTTGAGTCAGGGCCAAGACCTGATTGAGGGTCGGCCCCAGCTCATTTTCTAAACGGTATTTAATTAAAATCTGGTAATGATAGAGGTTGTGGGTACGAGCAATCGGTTTGGGGGTTGGCCCAAGGATGTTACTGGTTTCAGACAAACCTGACCGCAAAATGTTCATGACTTCATAGGCACGTTTGACCACCTCTTCTTCCTTCTTGTGAGAAAGGGTAATGCCAATGGTGAAATAGTAAGGCGGATAACCTAGTTGTCGTCTGATACCCATTTCATAGGTATAAAAGCCTTCGTAGTTCTGATCCTTGGCAAATCGAATAGCATAGTGCTGCGGATTGTAGGACTGTATCAAGACCTGACCTGCTTTTTCAGCACGTCCTGCCCGACCTGCCACCTGAGTCAAAAGTTGGAAGGTTCTCTCAGAAGAACGGAAATCTGGTAGATTCAATGCCGTATCCGCATTGAGAACTCCGACTAAGGTCACATTGGGAAAATCCAATCCCTTGGCAATCATCTGAGTACCCAGTAAAATATCTGCTTCTCCTCGCCCAAACTGGTCAAGCAGAGCTTGGTGACTACCTTTCTTACGAGTCGTGTCCACATCCATCCGCAAAACGCGGGCCTGCGGAAAGAGTTCTGCCAGCTCATCATAAGCCTTCTGTGTCCCCGTCCCGTAGTAACGAATACTGCGACTCTTACAGTTGGGGCAAACGTGAGGAATATCCTTCGAAAAACCACAATAATGGCAGTTCATAGTCTTGGTATCCATGTGCAAGGTCAAGGAAATGTCACAGTTAGGACAAGTATCCACCGTCCCACACTCCCGACACATAACAAAGCTAGAATAACCACGGCGATTGAGCATAAGAACCACCTGCTCTTTTTTAGCCAGACGATCTTGAATGGCTTCTAGCAAGGGAGGCGTAAAGTTTGACGTCTCGTTTTGTCCGATATAGTCCCGAAAATCAATTACTTGAACCTCAGGGATTGTAGCCAAAGGATTAGCCCGTTGGGTCAGACGTAAATGTTGATAAACGCCTTTACCAGCCCGAGCACGGCTTTCCAGACTAGGAGTTGCCGAACCAAGTACCAGGGCTGCTTGGTTGTACTGGGCTCGTAAAATGGCTACCTCTCTGGCGTGGTAACGGGGATTGCTGTCCTGCTTATAAGTCGCTTCATGCTCTTCATCGATAATCATAACCCCCAGATTTTTCAGCGGAGCAAAGATGGCAGATCTAGCACCAACAACAACTTGAGCGTCTCCACGTTCCACTTTGCGCCATTCGTCATACTTTTCACCATTAGAGAGGCCTGAGTGTAGAATGGCTACCTTGCCCCCAAAACGAGCAATAAAACGCTCCGTCATCTGTGGAGTCAGGGAAATCTCAGGCACAAGCAAAATAGCAGTTTTGCCCTTATCCAAGGCCCCTTGGATAATCTGCAAGTAAACCTCGGTCTTCCCACTTCCTGTAATCCCTTGAAGGAGGAAAGGAGGCTGATGACTGCCAATCGCACTGACAACCGCATCACGCGCCTGCCTTTGCTCTGGATTCAACTCCAAAGGCTGACTTGCTTCAATGCCTTCAAAATAAGCAGCCGAGCGTTGCACTTCCTTTTGGACTATGGTCACAGCACCTTGTTCGACAAAGAAGTTGACTTGCTCCCGCGAATAGAACTCTAGCAAACTAGCCAAGGAGGCACTCTCAGGATAAGACAATAGATAGTCTCTCAATTCCAACTTTTTCTTAGCGCGTGCAGAAATCTCGACACCTTCTAATCGAGCAAGATTCACCTTATACCAAGACTGGGTCTTGACCTTCTTTTGATCGACTGCCTGATATTCCAGACCAAGCAGGCCTTTTCTAGTCAAACGCATCATTTCAGCTTGCTTAGCTAAATCCAGAGAAGAAAAGGCTAGCGAATCCTCTGAACCAAACAAGCGCTCTCGGTCTTCATGACTCAGACCTGCCAGAGGATAGAGAATCTTGTCATAGCTGGAATTCAAAAATCCCGGCAACATAGCCTTGAGGATAGAGATTTTATAGGAAAAGACGGACTTGCGGAGTTCTTCAGCTAGCCAGAGTTGTTCTTGCGTGAGAACAGGAGAAAAATCCAGCACCTCAGCAATATCTTTTAAATCTTGCTCCATCTCTTCCTCGTCTGATTGGGACTCCAAACCAAGAACAATCCCTTGAATCAGGCGATTGCCCTTACCAAAAGGCACGTGAACCCGCATCCCAACTTCCAGCATTCCCTCAAATTCTTCAGGAATCCTGTAACTATAAGACTGGTCCGTCTGCATCAAGGGTACATCTACGATAATCTTGGCTATAGCCATCTTCTCACCTCCTCCTTGTCAGTACATTCTTTCAATAGAAAAAATAAGATTGAGTCCCCCCAACCTTAAATTTTTTCACCATCTTCTTTTTCTTTAGCGATTTGCTCTTTGATTTTCTTTTCTTCTTCTTCTTTGCGACGTTTTTCTTCTTCGATACGGCGACGCACTGCTTCACGTTTTCCTTCTGGATCTGGGTGAATTGTAACGTTTCCTGATTCGATTTCTTCTAAAGCGCGAAGAGTTGATTTTTCAGACTTGAAACCTTGAGTAGCTGGCGCACCTGCTTCCAATTCGTGGGCACGTTTTGCTTCCAAGATTACGAGTGAATATTTTGATGGAACCTTGTCGAGCAAGGTATCAATAGAGGGTTTTAACATCATTTGCTTGTACCTATTTTCTAAATTTTATCGGGTAGTTGGAGATTTCGGTAACATCTCCTGATAGTGACCAATGACACGATCCACACGGAAGTGCTCTGCTTCGATCACACGTTTGACACGCTCAGCAGCTAGGGGCACCTGATCGTTGACAATCGCATAATCATACTCACGCATAAGGGCAATTTCTTCCTTGGCTTTTTCGATTCGTTGGGCAATCACTTCTGCACTGTCTGTTCCACGACCTACCAAACGATCTTGCAATTCATCCAAATCTGGTGGTGTCAGGAAGATAAAGACAGCATCTGGAACCTTTTTCTTGACCTGAAGAGCACCCTGAACTTCAATTTCAAGGAAAACATCGATTCCCTTGTCCAAGGTTTCATTAACATAGGTCAGAGGAGTTCCATAGTAGTTGCCGACATATTCTGCATATTCCAACATCTGTCCTTGACGAATCAACTCTTCAAACTCTTCCCGAGTACGGAAGAAATAATCAACACCATCCACTTCTCCAGGACGTTGTGTGCGTGTCGTCATCGATACAGAGTATTGAAATTGGTTTTCAGAACTCTCAAAAATCTCTCTTCTAACCGTTCCTTTTCCAACCCCTGAAGGACCAGAAAAAACGATTAGTAAGCCTCGGTCTGCCATTGTGTCTCCTTTTAGTCAGTCTGTGAAATAACATTTCTCTAGAATAATGGCAAAAAGCCAGATTATCCTTTACAGTCTTTCTATCTAGTGTAACAAAAAAGCAGTAATTTTTCAACTGCTCTTTCTTATTTATTTAGCATAATCTACTGCACGCAACTCGCGAATCACGGTTACCTTGATATTTCCTGGGTAATCGAGATTATTTTCAATTTTCTCACGAACTTTGTGAGCCAAGATTGTGACTTTGTCGTCTTTGATTTGTCCTGGATTAACCATGATGCGGATTTCACGTCCTGCTTGAAGGGCAAAGCTATTTTGCACTCCTTCAAAGCCGTTCGCAATTTCTTCCAAGTCATGGAGACGCTTGATGTAGCTTTCAAGAGACTCACTACGAGCACCTGGACGGGCTGCGCTCAAGGCATCTGCCGCGGCAACGATTACTGCAATCACGCTTTCGGCTTCGACATCTCCGTGGTGGCTAGCAATCGTATTGACCACAACTGGATGTTCCTTGTACTTACGAGCCAATTCCATACCGATTTCAACGTGACTACCCTCAACCTCACGGTCAATGGCTTTCCCGATATCGTGAAGGAATCCAGCACGACGGGCAAGAGCTGCATTTTCACCAAGCTCACTCGCCATGATACCAGCCAACTTAGCAACCTCAATCGAATGACGCAAAACATTTTGACCATATGAAGTACGGAACTGCAAACGTCCCATAATCTTCATCAAGTCGGGATGAAGGTTCGGCGCACCAATCTCATAGGCAGCAGCCTCACCGTATTCACGGATTTTATTGTCAATCTCCTGACGGTTTTTCTCAACCAACTCTTCGATACGCGCTGGGTGGATACGACCATCCTTGAGCAACATTTCCATGGTCATACGGGCAATCTCACGACGAATCGGATCAAATCCTGACAAGGTCACCACTTCTGGCGTATCATCGATAATCACATCGACCCCTGTCAAACTTTCAAAGGTACGAATGTTACGACCTTCACGACCAATAATGCGTCCCTTCATAGTATCATCTGGCAGATGAACTGTTGAGTTTGTTGACTCCGCTACATATTCACCAGCGATACGTTGCATTGCTTGAACCAGAATGTCCTTGGCCATTTTGTCAGAACGTTCCTTAACCTCTTGCTCAGCTTCGCGAATGCGGCTGGCAATCTCCTTGGTCAAGTTTTCCTCTGTCTGTGCCAAGATAATATCTCGTGCTTCTGCCTGAGACAGAGCACCAATACGCTCTAACTCTGCTTCTTTTTGTCTTTCGACTTCCTCTAATTGCTCTTCACGCGCATCAAGGTTTTTCGCTCTATCAGAAATACTTTGTTCTTTTTGTTCAAGTGTTTGTTCTTTACTCGTCAAATTGTCGTCCTTACGGTCAAGGCTAGTAGCTCTCTCTGTCAAACGACTTTCGATTTGTTTGAGTTCTTGACGTTCTGATTTGAATTCAGCGTCCACTTCTTCACGGTATTTTCTGGCTTCTTCTTTGGCCTCCAATAGTGCTTCTTTTTTAAGAGACTTGCTTTCACGTTTAGCTTCATTAACAAGTAAATCCGCTTCACGCTCAGCTTGTCCACGTAAATTAGTTGCTTCTTGTTCAGCATTTAAAAGCATCAACTCTGCAGCTTCCTGAGATGATTTCATCTTGGCTGAGATGCTGACATATCCAATGACTAAACCAATGATGACGGCAAAAACAGCAATCGCAATTGTCATGATTTCCATGTTTTCACCTCAATTTATTTGTTTATCCGAATGACATACATTCTTTTACATTCTACCATAAAAAAGGGATTTTCACAAACCTAAAATTAAGAGTGTCTATTGAAATTTAGACAAAGGGCCATCTACTTCTAAACTCTATTGTATTAATTTATCTAGTGGCCTTTGATTAATTGTAATTTGCCCTCTTGATTCCAAAGGTAGATATTCTTTTATAAAGTTCTGATATTCTGGATTTTCTAATTTCTCTATGTTATTAATTCGATAATCATCTTTTATATTCTTGTCTAAAACATCATAGTATATTTCAACCAGACACTCCTCTATTTCATAACTAGAACAATTATCGTTACTATAAGATACATTCTTAGTTTCTTCTGATAAAAATAAATTTCTTAACCCTATCTTCCATAAACATGATAAAAGTTGAGAAAGATAGTTCTTTTTCTTATTATATGATTTTCCATCTATGTTCGAAAAATCATCTGAAATCGCTATAAGATCTTCAATATCAAAATCTAAAATCTTTGCTAACATTTCAAAATGAAAATATCCGTCAGACTCAAATAAATCAGACTCAAATAAATTGTTATATTTGTATATCCTATTAAAATGCTTAAAAGATTCAAAAAATAATTCTAGAATACTATCAACTTCTTCAAAACCATTCATCCACTTGATAATATTGTTTGCCGTCTTGTTTTCATCAGTTATATTTGAAAGTTCTTCTAACGACTTCTGGAACTCTCTCAGACTTGGTTTTTTTAATTTTGAATCTTTATTTTTATCGTCTACAACTCTTTTACCAATATCCACATAATGAATTTTAAAAATCAATGATAAAATTTTTCCAAGGCCATCATCCCTCAACTTACTCTTTTTCAAAATGTTATCTATGACTTCTCCTGTAGATACCATTTGATGTTGATTCAGCTTAAATTTATTATCAATGAGATTCTCCTTTGTTGACTTAATTTCCTTACTATTTAAAATTACAATAATTTTAAATTTTTTATTCTCAGAAAGATAGTCAATATAGCCCAATAAATCATTGTAATCTGAAGGGTTATCTGATTTTGATGCATCTGAAGGCTTATCCGATTTTGCTGCATCTGAAGGCTTATCCGATTTTGCTACATCTGAAAGCTTATCTGATTTTGCTACATATGAAACCCGTTCAAGATCATCAAAAATAATGATAGAATCTCGCTTCATCAAATCGGTTCCAACTGTTTTAAAGAACCATTTAAAAACTCCTCCAATAAGTGGAATAAAGTCCAAATTTCCGAGTATGGATTGTTTTTCTATCTCATTAATCAATATTCTCTCGGCTTGCTCTCTTGTTTTTATACCAAAGCAGGAAATATAGTAGATTTCTTTCTTTTTATAAATTTGATTTTCAAAAAACGTCTTTATAAAAAATGTTTTCCCACTCCCCCAAGAACCATCCAGCCAGAAGACATTATGAATAGAGTCTGGGCTATTTAAAAACTCAACCAGATGAGTTTGAAAAGGATGGTCATCCAAGTCATATTCTGGAAATAGCTCTGGGTCTAGTTTCTTATAACTAACTTTTTTAAAAATTATGTCTAAAAACCAGAATAGTATTGTTGGTATAGTCAGTGCTAACAATATTATTACACGATTCTCATACAAAATTGAAATAATATCTTTAAAAAAATTATAATTAGATACAAATTTATAGATAGGTAAAGCAAAGCGTTTAAATTGGTCAATCTCAAGTACAAGATACAGTACCCATATACTGGCTATAAATATTCTGTACCATTCAACAATTCTAACATTACTACTCCATGATGGTCTTTTCAATAGGTATTTCAATAGTTTGAAATTCAGAAGAAAATTAAGAATCCTCGTCATTATATTTTTCATATATCCCCCTTTTAATCTATATTATCATGATTATACCACAAAATGACAAGCATAAAGCGGATTCAAGGGACAAGAATTGTAATCGCTATACTAAATTTCTTTTCTGACTTTTTGTCTTAGTAAATCTGTCATTTTCCAAAAAACTTTATCTTAAACTTACTAATAAAAATTTAAAAAATAAAAAGCCTACTTTTCAGTAGACTTAGTAATGATCTTTAAAGGACAAGAAAGCCACGCTATCTCCATCCATCATATAAATCAAGCGATTTTCTGCGTAGATACGTCGTGACCAAGCTCCTTGGTAATCATACTTGAGTGGTTCTGGTTTACCAATTCCTGTAAAGGGATCGCGTTTAATATCCTTGATTAGTTTGTTGATTCTTTTTAACGTTTTCTTGTCCTGAGTTTGCCAGTAGCAATAATCTACCCAGGCATCTTCTGTAAACTTGAGTAGCATTTCTCACTCCTCAATAACATGGACCTGAGTGCTTCCAGCACGAACTTGAGCCATTCCTCGCAAAACCTTATCAGAAAGTTCCTTATTTTGAGCGATTCTCAGGGTTTCCTGAATACTATCCCACTCGCTCTTTGAAAGGACTACAATGTCCTCGTCTGGATTTTTATTAACCACCGTCAAAGGCTCAAATTCATCATTTACCTTTTTCATGTAGTCCTTTAAATGATTTCGGAATGTTGAGTAAAGAACTGCTTCCATAACCATACCTCGTTTTACCTCTTTTCCACTATTATACACGAAAAGAAAGAAATTATCAGGAACTTGTACAAGATTTTCTTTTCTATCTATTTATTCGTAAAAAATCTCAAAAAGCCTACCTTTCAGTAGACTTAGTTTGTTTCTATTCTTATCGGCACTCTACCAAAATTCTGCTCTGCTATACTTGGATTTCCTAGTTGGTAAATCTGGTCTGCCTTTTTAGTCATAGCATCCCAAGGTTCTTTGCCAATTCGGCTAACTAGATTGACCTGCCCTTTCAAAGACTTGAGGTGTTGTCTGCCTTTTTCAGTAAATCCAAGAACATGAATCCCTTCTGGCAAGTTACTTTCTCTGGCCTGCACTAGGATATAGGTCAATAGGCGTCTGACACGCGCCTTAGTATAGCGTTTGGTCGCAACCGCCTCGACCAATTCTTCCACAGACTGGGCTGTTTTGATGGCATCCTTGATGCGCACTGCCATTTCTTGATTGACCTGATAGATGGTGGTTAGGTCTGGATTTGACAAGATTTGATAGCAGAGCAAGGGAAAATAGTCTTCCCAGCTCACCTTACTAGCCTGCTCAAAGAGTTCAACAGAAGGCATAAAGCGTTCTAAGAAATCTTGGTCTGACTGATGCTGACGCAGAGCTGTCGCCGAGGCAAAGTCCACATCTTTATCCACAGAATGGTAACCTGCCCCCCGACGCTGAATTGGCTCAAGCTTGATGTTTCGTCCTGCAACTGCCTTGACATAGGCCAAAGCAAGGACATGATTGGGCGTATTGCCTGAAAAATCAAGACCTGCAAATTCCTTCCACATGGCCTGAGTCTTCTGTGGATAAGAGAGAGAGTCAGGCAGATTTTCCACAAATTTCTCCATCTCAGTGGCCTGCTCTGTGTATAAGTCAGCGATTTTCTGGTAATCCAGAACTTCCTCCGTCCCAAAGGCTAAGTTATCAATCCCTAACTGAGCTAAGATATCCACAGCTCCTTGACCAAAGAAATCTGCTGCTTGAACACTGACTAAAAAGGGCAATTCCACTACCAAGTCTGCGCCATTTTCCAGTGCCATCTGGGCCCTTGTCCACTTGTCCACGATAGCAGGCTCGCCTCTTTGCATAAAATTCCCAGACATGGCAATGATTTTCAGCCCCTCTGCCTGTTCCAGCAGGTATTTATGCCCATTATGAAAAGGATTGAACTCCGCGATAATACCTGTGATGGTCATGATAATCTCCTACTTCTGCGCGACAAAAAACCAACGGGTGCTAGTTTCTGTAGGCTCTTTGTCCTCAAAGTCCGCATAGAGTTTGAAGGATTTGAAACCAGCCTGTTCCAGCAAAATATCATAGGTCAGAACCTCATAAGTCCGCTCCTCATGCACTTCATCGTGGCGACTAAAGGAACCGTCCGCCTCCTTGATAAAAAAGGTCAACTCATGCACGATGGAGTGAGGAGCCGCGTCCTCGTAGGTATCCCATAGCATGGCAAAATCTTCCGCATTTTCATGGTAGGAATAGCCTGGAAAAACTTCATCTGTCTGGTAGGTCGAATGCACATCAAAGATGAAGATGCCATCTTCGTTGAGAGCATTATAGACTTCCTTAAAGACGTCCCCTACTTCCACCTCATCCTGCATGTAGCAGACAGAGTCCGAGTAACACGTGACAAAATCATATTGACCTGACTTGGACAAATCCAGCATATTGCCTTCAATAAATTCAATCTTTTGCTTGGCTGAAGCCGCTCTCTTCTCAGCAATCTTCAACATATCCGCACTCAAATCAAGACCAGTCACATCAAAACCAGCCTGAGAGAAGCGCACAGATTGAATTCCTGTCCCACAAGCCAGTTCCAAGAGTTTCTTTCTCTCCTTGGTCTTAGGCAAATGACGAAGCGAAAAATCCGTCCATCTATCGTATAAACTGTCGTCCATGACCGCATCGTAAACAGCCGCAAAAGTTTCATAAGTTGCCATAATCATGATACCAAGAGCGTCAATGGCAAACACCACTCGCCCTATACCTTTCTATCCATTTTTTCTAAAATAAGCAAAGAAACCCAGTTGGCTACAACTGAGTTCGTCTTCTAAGCAAGAGCTTCTGAAATATCTACTGACTCCGCCTCATGCCATAGCTTTTCTAAGTTATAGTGGGCACGCATTTCTTCTGAAAAGACATGCACGACAACAGAGCCGAGGTCTAGTAGGACCCAACCTCCAGCTGCATCTCCTTCGACATGACTGCCTTTAAAGCCTGCATCGGCTACTTTTTCACGGATATTATCAGCGATAGCGTCCAACTGACGGCTATTCATTGAACTAGTAATAACAAAGTAGTCAGTCACGCTAGTCAAATCTTGGACATCAAGTGCGAGGATATCCTCCGCACGTTTCTCATCAGCCGCTTTCACGACTAGTTCTAGTAATTCTTTTTCGTTCATTTAGTCCTCTTTCTAGAAAATATGCTTGTAATCTAGGACATCTGCAAAGCGCCCCTCCCAAATGCCCTCATAAAATTCATTTATCGTTTCTGCTGGAATGTCTTTCCCATCAAACGTTGTGCAAGTTCCTTCTGGAATAATCAGCTTATAGCCATATTCAAAGGCAACCTTGACAGAGGTATCCACACAATATTCTGTCTGCATACCACATAAAACTAATTTTTCAATCCCCTGTTTATCCAAGTATTCTTTTAAACCAGTTTCTTTGAAAATACTGTTATACTTCTTCTGAAAGACCTTTTCATTAGGTTTTCGACTTAAAAGCTCAGATAACTGCCAATCTTCTGATGTTTGAGCTTCAGCGTTCTCAATATGTTGAACATAGACAATTTCAATATTCTTGCTTCTAGCCTGGTTTTGTAAATAAGAAATTTTTTCCAATAGACTATTTGTCTGAAAACCAGTTTCCACTAAAATATTCTGAACATCAATGATTATAAAAGCCGTCTTCATTTAGTCCTCTTTCAAATAGTGCACAAAGGCGTTATAGGTTTCAAGGGTTTGGGGATAGATGGGTAATCCCTGATGAGCTAGATGCTCCACAGTGCGAGCTGTTTCGTAGGCCACCGCCTTATTGAGCGATAGACTTGCAATCTCACGCGCTACATCCACTCCAGGAAAGGCTCGATTATGCTCTATATAGTCTGCGACGTAGATAACCTTATCAAAATCAGTCATCTGATCAGCCCCGACTGTATGGATTTCAATAGCTCGCAGGATTTCTGGATCATGCAAATCCAAATCCTCCTGAATTTTGTAAATTCCGACCATGCCATGCCAGACATTATTACCCCATTTTTTGAGGTCAGGATCTAGTTGATAACGGTCAATCAAGTCCAGAAATTCCTGATCTGACAGCTTCTTAGCGTAGTCATGAAGAAGGCCTGCTAGTCCTGCTTTCTCAGTATTAACTCCAAATCGCTGAGCCAGTTCTATGGCTGCACGCTCCACACCCAAGCAATGGGTTAACCGTTTTTCAGGTAGAAGCTCTGCCATTTTTTCCAACAAAGCCTCACGGGAGCAGTTGATATAGTCTTGATAGGCCATCAGTAGAGCCCCTCCTTCTCGATGTAGTCTAGCACAGGCTGAGGTAGGAGAAAGTTGGGTTTCCGACCTTGAGCAATGAAGTCACGCACCATGCTGGACGAGATATCCATGAGAGGCACATCCACCCAGATAACTGGATAGGAAGTTCCAGCCTTGTAGCGTGGGCGCTGAACCCCTACAAACTGAACCATGTCAACCAGCTCATCAATTCGATACCACTTAGGCAGATAGTCCACCATGTCGGCACCGATAATGAAGTAATAATCTGTATCTTGATTCCTCTCAGTTAGGAGCTTCATGGTGTCGTAGGTGTAAGAAATACCCTTGCGCTCCAATTCAATCGTTTCAATAGCTAGGCCGTCAATCCCCTCAATCGCCAATTCAAGCATCTTGAGACGGTGATGTTCAGGGATGGTTTCTTTTTTGTCTACGTGGGGTGGTTGGTATTCAGGCATGAGTAGAACTTGATCTAGTCCCAACTGCTGGCGCACTTGATCCGCAACAATGAGATGGGCATTGTGAACAGGGTTAAAATTCCCCCCTAAAATCCCGACTTGTTTACGTTTCTTCTCCTTGATTTCTGGCTCCAACTCTACCTTGGTAAAGGGAGTCAATAGTTCGATTGCCATAGGCTAGTCTCCTTTATTTCTCTGTAAAAACAGTTGTTTGGAGTATAGTTTTTAAATTTCTTTTACTTTTTTAGAAATCTTGCGATTTTCTTTCTTGCTAGATTGTTTAAACAAAATCAAGATGCGTCCGATTTTTTGGACTGTGTCCACACCGATTTCTTCTTCCAAAATTTCAGCTACTTCGTGGATATTTTCATCGGTATTTTGCAAAAGAGTAACCTTAATTAATTCGCGTGCGTCAAGTGCTTGGCGAACACTGGTTTTGATTTGGTCGTTGAGTCCATTTTTCCCGATTTGGATGATGGGTTTGAGGGTATGTGCCTGGCTGTTGAGGAAGGCACGTTGTTTTGATGTTAATGACATAATTTTCTTCCTTGTTTTTTGATAGTTATTTTAGGTGGTGAGGGACGGTCGGAACTAATTTTCCAAAGATCTCATCTTTGAAAAATGGATTTCCTGACCTCACAATTGAGCCTTGGTCTCAATTGCGCCCCTTGCCAATCTACAGATTGGCAAAACACCACGGCAATAACTATCTTTTTATGAGCTCACTTTGTTCGCTCAGTGATTTCATTTTAAATGATTGCTTTTCGTGTGACGACGGCGACGCCTTCTGGTGCCCAGACGGCGACTTTGGCAGTTCCTGTTACGCGGATCCAGCCTAGGCCTGAGATGACTAGGTCAGTCTTCTCCTTAATATTAAATACATGCTGGACTAATTTTGGAAAATCTTCTTTTTCCTTGCTATTTGGCGGTGTCAGAAGGGTTCCGACGTGCTTATCGTAGAAAGCACTAGCGCCTTCAAGTTTGGTACGATGGAGTTTGAGTTCATTGTCAAAGAAAGCAGTAAATCCTTGTTTTTCTCCTGATATAAAGTCAAAACGTCCGAGACCTCCTAAAAACAGGGTTTGTTCAGGATTGAGCTGATAGGTTTTAGGTTTGATTTCCTTTTTAGGACTGACATACTTGAGGTTTTTGGCCGTCAAGTAGTGAGCCATCTGGTGACGGTGGATAATCCCTGGTGTATCGTAGATATAAGAACCGTCATCAAGCGGAATCTCGATTTTGTCCAAGGTTGTCCCTGGGAAGCGCGAAGTCGTGATGACATTCTGATCACCCGTAATTTCTTGGATAATAGCATTGATTAGAGTTGATTTTCCAACGTTGGTCACACCGACCACATAAACATCACGACCCTTACGGTAGTGTTCAATCTTGTCAATGACTTCCTTAATAGCATGTTTGTTTTGGGCCGAAGTTAAGACGACATCGACTGGACGAAGTCCTTCTTCGTGGGCACGTTCCATGAGCCACTGGCTAATCTTGCCTGGTTTAACAGACTTGGGCAAGATATCTTTTTTATTTCCCACCAAGAGGACATCATTGCCCGAGACAAAACGTGGCAAGCCTGGGATAACAGAGCCATTAAAATCAAAGATATCAATGACATTAACTACCAAGGCATCACTGTCTCCCACCTCGTGCAAGAGCTTGAGGAAATCATCGTCCGTCAACTGGACATCCGTGATTTCATTATAGTGGCGGAGACGGAAACAGCGTTGGCAATAGACTTCGCCAGTTTCCAAACCTTTTTCAAGTGCCGACTGGGGGGTAAAACCAAGACCAGCCTTATCTGTCGTCTGAATGGTTGCTCCACAACCAATACAGAGAATTTCTTCCATAGTTAAATTCCTTTTTTATATGTAATCGGTCCGTACTTTTCAGTGATTTTTCGCTTCACACGGCGCTCACGAGCTCGGTTGATCTGCGTTTTGATCGAGTCATGTTGGACCAAGGGTTTGACTAAAATCGAGCGAATGCCTGCACGGTGGGCTGCTCGTATATCTGTCATGAGCTGGTCGCCAACCATGACCACTTCACTTTTCTCATAATGAAATTCCTTCATGGCACGGTCAATCCCAAATGTGAAGGGCTTCAGAGCCCAATAAACGTAGTCAATCCCAAATTTCTCAACTGCTCGTTGGACGCGTTTTTTAGTGTTATTTGATACCACAATGATGCGAATGCCCGCGTCCCGAAGATCATGTAGCCATTGCTTCATCTCTGGCGTCCCGTCAGGGTTGTTCCAAGCAATGAGGGTATTGTCCAAATCGACCAAAACAGCCTTGATTCCCTGCGCCTGCAGGCTTGGGACTGTCAGATCATAGACTGCTTCCACAGCAAAGTCTGGCATGTAGTTTTCAATCACCATTTTGGCTCCTTTTCTTTTATTTTCTAGTAATTTTCTTCAGCCATTGAGATAAGGCCACCCATAAAATCAAGCTAGTCATTAAGATATAAATCCAAGCATTTGGCTCTTCTGTAAATGGTAGAGGAACATTCATTCCGAAGAAACCTGTAATAACCGCAAGTACTGCTAGTAAGACGGAGATAATAGTCAAAATTGACAAACTATCATTCAAGTTATTGTTTAGGATGTTGTTGTAAGAAGCTGAGAGTTGTTGCAAGACTTGAGAAATCAAGTCTGTCATAGACACCAACTGATGGGCTTCAATCATGGCATCATCAAACTGCTCTCGTTCGACATCATTAAATCTCCGATAAAGAGCATGGCCCTGGATATGTTCCAAGAGGAGTCGATTTTGTTTTGCTGCTGCTGTCAAGTAAACCATACCAGTCTCCAAGTCAGAGAGGGCGAAGAGATTTTTCTTTGTTGTAGTTTGACGTAGCAAGGCACTAATTTCGTCCTTACTTTTATCCATCTCTTCAATGACAGGATAATAAGCGTTACTGATAATCTCTAAACCAGCAAAGAGAAACTTGTAAATAGAAAGCGACTCATGGCTATCCAGATAAGCTGACATCTGATCAATGACATAAGCATTCTTATGGTTGCTGATGGTAATCATTCGTTGTCTTTCGACGATAAAGGTCATGGGAATCGCTTCATAATATTCTTTGTCTTTTTCTAAATCAAGAACATTATAAATAAAGGTTACCGTCTCCGTTTCACGGTTATAATCCATATGAGCTCGTTCATTTCTATCCAGAGCATACTCAATGGTTTCCTTGTCCAATCCATAGATGTCAGAAAGATCTTCCATATTTTTAATCTTATCCACATCAAGGTCTATCCAGGTACAACCATTGCCCAACTGCTTTTCTAAAACCATCTTTTCTCCTTTATTAAACTCTTTCTATTGTACCACAAATTACTTAAAATAACAGGTCTAGTCTGTGCGTGAGAAATTGCTGACGACGGTGATATTCCGATTGGGAACGAAGTGCAGAACCTGATCTTCTCCTCTGAGTTGCGTTGTTCGAATGCCGACACTGACAACCTTGCCCGATACGGTAATAGGACCATTTGTCAAAACGACCTCATCTCCCACATCCAGTTGACGTTCAAAGAGGATGAAAAAGCCATTGATGACATCAGACAGAAAGCCTTGGGCTCCCATACCAATAGCTACCCCAGCAATCCCAGCACCTGCCAGCAAACTAGAGACTGGCAAGCCCAAAATAGACAAGATACAGTAAAGTAAAAAGAAATAGAGGGTATAATTAAACACATTCTCTAATAAACGTGAGATGGTTTTCTGACGCCCGACATCGTGGCGAGACATTTTTAAAGAAGGTTTAACAATTCTCTGCACCATGGTATGAAGTAGTTTCTTAGCTATATAGAATAGCAAAAATAGAAATAACAGAGAAATTAACTTGGTTAAGATATTCTCAATAATCGTTGTTATATCAAGCTTATTGAGGTAGGTTTGAATAAATTCTTGCATAGAAAACTCCTTTCATTTATTATACCATACTTTCACAAGTGATGAATCTCCATAAATATTCAAAAATAATAGCCAAAATAGACAGAAAATTCTTGATTTTAGCTCATATTTATACTATAATCATAAACATTACACAACAAAGGAGATTGTTATGAAAAAAATCATTCATGCTTGGAATAAGGCAAGCCTAATCAAACGGATTTTGATTGGTATGCTTATTGGAGGAACCCTAGGGCTGACACTTCCTAACATTTCAGGAATTGGTTTACTTGGAGATCTCTTTGTTGGTGGCCTCAAAGCCATCGCACCTATTCTAGTCTTTGCCCTCGTTGCCAATGCCCTTTCCCAACATCAAAAGGGTCAAGATAGCAACATGAAAACGGTTATCCTCCTTTACTTGGTGGGAACCTTTGCAGCGGCACTTGTTGCTGTCCTAGCAAGCTTCATCGTCCCTGTTGAGATTACCTTAAATAGTGCCAATACAGAAATCGCACCACCAGATGGAATTGGCCAGGTCCTCAGCAATCTCTTGCTCAAACTGGTTGACAATCCAGTCAATGCCCTCGTTACTGCTAACTACATCGGTATCTTATCTTGGGCAGTTGTTTTCGGGATTGCTATGAGAGAGGCCAGCAAAAATAGTAAAGAATTGCTGAAAACTATGGCTGATGTGACTTCTAAGATTGTCGAATGGATCATCAACCTAGCTCCATTTGGTATCCTTGGTCTTGTCTTCAAAACCATCTCTGATAAGGGAATCGGAAGCCTAGCTAACTATGGAATCTTGCTTGCCCTCTTGGTGACAACCATGTTCTTTGTAGCTCTGGTAGTCAATCCACTAATTGCCTTCCTCTTTATGAAGAGAAATCCTTATCCTCTCGTTTGGAAATGTTTGCGTGTCAGCGGTGTTACAGCCTTCTTCACTCGTAGTTCTGCGGCTAACATCCCTGTCAACATGAAACTTTGTCACGACCTTGGACTGGATCCAGATACCTATTCGGTTTCTATCCCACTCGGCTCTACTATTAACATGGCCGGGGCAGCGATTACCATTAACGTTTTAACCCTTGCTGCAGTAAATACTTTAGGAATCCCTGTTGACTTTGCGACAGCCTTTGTACTCAGTGTAGTAGCAGCAATCTCAGCCTGTGGTGCTTCTGGTATTGCCGGAGGTTCCCTCCTTCTTATCCCAGTTGCTTGTAGCCTTTTCGGTATTTCTAACGATATTGCCATGCAAGTTGTCGGAGTTGGATTTGTCATTGGGGTCATCCAAGACTCATGTGAAACAGCCCTTAACTCTTCTACAGATGTCCTCTTTACTGCCGTTGCCGAATACGCAGCAGCCCGTAAAAAATAACTCATAAAGGCAAGCCTACTCAGGTCTTGTCTTTTCCGCTTTTATTCTAGTCTTATTAGGAAATTCTTATGTCTATTAGCCAACGTACGACCAAGCTTATCTTAGCTACCTGTCTTGCCTGCCTTCTTGCTTATTTTCTCAATCTCTCCTCAGCTGTCTCGGCTGGAATCATCGCCCTCTTGAGCCTATCCGATACTCGTAGAAGTACCTTAAAACTGGCCCGAAATCGCCTCTTTTCCATGCTTCTAGCTTTGATTATCGGAGTTCTGGCTTTTCACTTGAGCGGATTTCATATATGGAGCCTTGGCCTCTATCTAGCCCTCTATGTGCCTCTAGCCTACAAGATGGGATGGGAAATTGGCATCACACCAAGTAGCGTTTTGGTTAGCCATCTCTTGGTTCAAGAGTCAACCTCTCTAGACCTTCTAGTCAATGAATTCTTTCTCTTTGCTATCGGTACAGGATTTGCTTTACTTGTCAATCTCTACATGCCTTCACGAGAAGAGGAAATTCATCACTACCACACATTGGTAGAAGAAAAGTTAAAAGATATCCTTCAACGCTTCAAATATTATTTATCCAGAGGGGATGGACGCAACCGAGCACAGTTAGTTGACGAATTGGACACCCTTTTGGAAGAAGCCCTCAGACTGGTCTATTTGGATCACTCAGACCACCTCTTTCACCAGACGGACTACCATATCCACTATTTTGAGATGAGACAGCGACAAAGTCGTATCCTGCGAAATATGGCCCAACAAATCAACACCTGTCACCTAGCTGCCAGCGAGAGCCTGATTTTGGCCCAACTCTTTTCAAAAATTGCAGGGCAACTGAGCCAGACCAATCCTGCTTCTGATTTGCTAGATGAAATTGAACGCTATCTGGAAGTCTTCCGTAACCGCAGTCTGCCCACGACAAGAGAAGAATTTGAAACCCGTGCCACCCTTCTTCAACTCCTACGTGAAGCCAAAACCTTCATCCAAGTAAAAGTTGACTTTTACCAAAAATATGGACAGTAAAAAAGAAAACTTCAGACCAACCACAAAAGGTGAATATCTGAAATTTTCTTTTATTTGTAAGTTATCACCATAAAGGTTAATAGTAAAACAAATAAGGCCAAACTCACCAATAAAGTGAGAACCTTGACCAAGGTATTGCTCTGCCAGTAGCTTGGTTTACCAATATTACTGGTCGCATCCATGGAAAATAGTTGATTTTGACGGGGTTGTATGGTCACCAATACAATCAAAGCAAGAGAGAGGATAATAGCTAAAACAATCAGAATATCAGTCATAGGCCTACCTCAAAATCCCTAGCAAGGTAAAGAGTAAACCAATCAGAATCATTAAACCCAAGATGAGTGAAAAAGTTTTACTAATCTTTTCCCCTCGGGTTTCTTTTTCTTTCTTGATTGGTTTTTGTTTCAACTCTTCCATACGACCTTCAACGTCTTTGTAAAATAAATCTTCGTCTGACATGTTAGCCTCCTAAAACGGTTTGCATGGTTTCCTTATATCGCACCAAGTCAACATAGTTGGCATGTTGGCCTTGTTTGCCAAGTGCCTGACGCATTTGTTCAACATCTGAAAGGGCCAGTTTAATGGTCTCAACCAAAGCAGAAACTTCACTACTTTCAAATAGGTGATCAGGAGCGATATAGAGTCTATTGTGCACTGTCTGATTAAATCCAAGAATCAAGAGATTGTGCTCAAAGGCCTGACGCACCGCCTGCAACAACTCATTGCTGTGGTTTATATCCAAGTAAATATCCGACAGTTGATAGAGCTCCTGAATCTTCTGTGGACTAGCGTTCTGATAAAGGACCACATTAGGATAGCGAAGCATGTCTAAGAGCTTAGAAGACATCTCTGTCACCGCTGCGATACGGAAAGTAACATCAGGCAAGGCTTCTACGATTGCTTCTACTTGCTCAATCTGATCTGAATTAGTCAAGATTAAGGCATCTCGTCTTAGGAAATTATCGCGTTTAAACTGATAATGGTAACCCAAGTGCACAAACTGATCATGGTATTTCTCGTCAGTTAACTCCAAAGCGCGCTCATAAGTCGCCTTGTTTGGAATGATAATTTTCTTAGTACGCACATCATCGCTTTCCAAAATCAACTGCATATTGCCTGGAATGGCGTCATAGAGGGGTTCCTGCCAAACCAAAACATCTGATCCAGACTTATCTGGATGATGGAAGGAAACTAAGAAAGGTGTCGCTAGAGTATTAAAGATAAGCTGACTGGTATCGATTTCCAAATCTTGCAAAAAGAAGGTGATAAATTCAACCTTATTTGCAAAGTAACGCATGGACTGACCAGGCAAAGTCAATAAAATATCACCCGTCACATGGTTTTCAAGTAAAACTTGTTGACTGTTGACGTCTTGGTAAACTGTCATAATAGGCTCACTATCTGCGCTATAGGTCGTTGTAGCAAAACAAGCTCCGAAGCGATTGTAGTGGTCAACCTGACGTACTCGACCTTCTAGGTCTTTCCAGTCTACCTGTTTAACCAAGCGAGCCTGCATTCCATCAGCATAATGAATGACAGCTCTCTCCTGTGTCATATCCTCAATACGAGCAGACTGATTATTGCCTGAAATTGCCCAAAAAGCTGGAACAGGGACTTGGTTAAAATAGAGAGGTTTTCCCTTTTCATAGCCTAGATAATAGGTAAAAGGAGAAACCAGGCCATCAGGCAGAAATCCATCTGCATCGATAACCACTCCAAGTTGAGAAAGACCAGTAGCTACTAGACTTTCATGTAAATCTCGACTTTCCTGACTATAACGATCATAAAGTTCAATCATGGAGCACCTCCTCTACTGTTTTCTTCCACTTTTCTAAAATTTCTTCGGTCAAGAAGCCCTCTGCAATTTGATAAGAATGGGCACGCATAGCTTCCAAACGATTTTCATGGTACAATTGGCAAATCTTAGCTGCATAAGCTTGCTTGATTTGATCTTCCACATGGTCAGATGAACTTGGAATCAAATAACCATTTTTCCCATCCTCTATAAAAGTCTGATTGCCATAAGGCACATCAAAACCAATTAGAGGAAGGCCTGAACCAATAGCTTCCATCAGGGTCAGACCAAATCCTTCGCTGGTAGATGCCGTCAAGTAGACCTCATACTGGCTATAAATCTGCGAAAGTTCCGCATGCCCCTTGAGTTGAATATAGTCCTCTGCCTTATGACTAGCAATAATTTCTCTAAGAAGAGAATCTTCTCCGCCGCTACCATAAATATCAAAGGTTAATTCAGGAATTTCCTTACGAGCTTCAATAACTGCCTTAACCAACCAGTCAATATGTTTTTCTTTGGCAAGACGTGAAGCGGTAATCAAAGAAAATGGCTTACGTCCTTGATTTGACTCAGTCAAGGAATCAATACTTCCTACAGGAATGGTAACAACCTTTGGTTGGTGCTGGGTATATTTGGCAAATTGCTCTTGCAACACTTCCTTTTGTCTGTCAGTTGATACGATAAAGAAGTCAACCTTATCCGCATTGGTAAACTGATAGTCATAGTAATTATTCCAAAGGATATAGTCCTCATTTGTAGCATTTTCACTATAATGCTCCGCATGAACAACTACCGCTAGATGCGCGGCCTGTGCTTCCTCAAACACAACCTGACCAATGCCTGTCTCCCTATCCAGAATGACCAAATCAGACTTGTTCAAATTCAAGGATTTCATAAAAGCACGCATGAAAGCTGGCTTCCCATAGAAAATCTTATCCTTGAAACGGTAAACCTCTTCCTTCCCTTGATTCATCAAGATATCATAGGCTGGAGTTCCGTCTTCATTGTAAAAAGTTCGTTGGTATAGGACTGCAACATTGTCCTTGGGAGCAAAGTATTCGGTACAATAACGAGTATAAGAAAAGTAATCCTTACGAATCAATTTTCCTTTAAAGACATACTCGGTATGTTGAACCAAGTCCTTGTCCTCATCCACTAAATAACAGGTTACAAACTTATCTTGGTCAGAAAAGAAGACACGCAAGACCTTGCCATTCTTTTCTCTACGACTTTCGACACCGTCAATAGTAGCTAAGACATCAGCCACCGTCATGCTAGTCGGTGCAATCTTGATATCTGTAAAGTGATTATAAAGCCAGATAACTTGCTCATCATCAAAACCAATATTGGCTGTCAGATGCTGAATATTATCGGCTAAAATCATATCTGTAAAGATAAACTTAGAGGACAGATTTAATTTCCGAAAAACACCAGCACGATAGGCTTGTGCGTATTCAACACCGCTACTAGCCCATCCAAGTCCTAAATTTATATTGTAAATTGTCATATTTTCTCCTCTTATGGAAAATGAGTCACGATTTCACCTTTTGGAGTGACCTCAACCAGCCCCATCAGGAGATTCCGTACCATATCAGCACGAATCTGCTCTTTCATCGTTTCAAAACCTGCATAGGCTTCTTGATAATATTCTACAATTGGATTTTTCTGTGCAGCAGATTGGCCACCGATAGCCATAGATAATTGTTGTAGATAGTCTACTTGCTCCACCCAGTTATCATCGATAGCCTTAAGTAGAGAGAGTCGTAAATACTGTTCATACAAGTCGTGTTTCTCCAGTAATTCCTTCTTTTCAGAGAGTTCTCTATTCACAACTTGTCGAATAAAAGAGCGGACTTGTTTCTGATTAGATAGGTCTAGATTATCAGGAATTTCCTTTACATGGAAACTGATATTGGTAACGATAAAGTGAAACAGCAATTCACGACTGGCATAGTGTTCAGCCGCTACCTTTTCTGTATATCTCTCAATAATATCCACAACTACATCTTCTAAGTCGCGAGAACCATCTATTAGACGATTGCGTTCCTTGTAAACCATATCGCGTTGGATATTCATGCTCTCAGCATACTCTAAGGTCTGACGACGGGCAGTTCGACCAGCGCTATCACTAGCATGCTGCGCTCTTTCAACCAGATTACGATACTTTCGACCTTTGAGAATTTCTGGTTGCGTCATATCTTGAACTTGATAATCTTTATACTTCTTGTGAACCCAAGATGGACCAAATTTCTTAATAACATCATCTTCCAGAGATACAAAAAACTTACTCATACCTGGATCTCCCTGACGACCAGAACGTCCACGGATTTGAAGGTCAATCCGCTGACTCTCCATCCGCTCTGTTCCGATGACAATCAAACCACCAAGTTCAGCGACTCCCTTACCGAGTTTAATATCCGTACCGCGTCCTGCCATTGAGGTTGCAACTGTTACGGCCCCCATCTGACCTGATTCAGCGATAATTTGGGCCTCACGCGCAGCATTATTGGCATTGAGAACATTGTGGGCAATCCCTTCACGAAGCAAGAGTGATGAATAAAGCTGAGACATCTCCACTGAGCCAACAAAAACGAGTAAAGGATTCCCCTTAGCATGATAATCTTTGATATATTCTAAAGATGCATAAACTTTCTCCGGTAAAGTCACATATAAATTATCTGGATAATCAATCCGTTGCTTAGGACGATTGGTTGGAATCCGAACAACAGCCATATTATAAGTCTCAAGAAATTCTTTTTCTGCTACCTTTCCTGTTCCCGTCATCCCAGATACTTTTTTAAACATCTTAAAGAGGCTCTGATAGGTGATGGAAGCCATGGCTCTCGTTTCAGGAGACAACTTCACGTGTTCCTTTGCTTCAATGGCCTGATGGAGTCCTCCCTGCAGTTTGGTCATTTCCATTAGACGTCCTGTTCCCTTATCAACCAGTACCATCTCATTCCCACGAATGATATAGTCCTTATCTTTGGTAAAGAGCTTATGAGCTCGAATCGCATAGACTAGGTGACGAGCAAAGGACGCATGTTCTTCCTTATATAAATTGTCAATTCCTAGGAAGCTCTCCGCAGACTTGGCACCCTTAGTAGTAAGCCAAACCTCTTCCTTCTCCTCTTTGAAAATATAATCTTCTCCTTCGACCAATGTTGTTACCAGCGTATCAATAATCGCATAGTAATTAGACTGAACACGAGGAGAACCCGCAATAATCAGAGGAGTTTGTGCACTATCCAGCAAGATGTCATCAATTTCATCGATAATGACATAGTTAAAAGGTCGTAAAAATTTACCTTCTTCATTCGAAGCTAGATTATCATTTAGGTAATCAAAACCGAGATTACTATTGGTCGTATAAATAATATCCGAAGCATAAATCAGTTTCTTTTCTTCAGCTTTCATTTCCTTCTTTGGATCCCCTGTAAATGGTACCCCAATGGTCAATCCTAGGAAACGATAAACTTGGCCCATTTCCTCTGCATCACGCTTTGATAAATACTCATTTGGCGTAACGACCATCACTCCTTCTCCTGAAAGAGCGTTCAAATAGACCGGCATGGTAGCTGTTAGGGTTTTCCCTTCCCCCGTGTTCATCTCAGCAACATTTCCATAGTGCATGACAATAGCTCCCATGACCTGAACATCATAGGGGAACATCCCTAAAATCCGCTTATCCGCTTCACGCACCACAGCAAAAGCTTCTACTAAAAGATCATCTAGACTTTCTCCCTTGGAAAGACGCTGACGAAACTCCACTGTTTTAGCCACTAATTCTTGATCCGAAAGAGAGGACATCTTGCCTTTTAAGTTATTGACCCTTTTTAAAATCTTTTTTACTTTCCTAAGCTGGAAATCTTGACCTAAACGTCTAAACACTTCTAATCTCCTTGATAGAAAAATGATAAAAAGTTAAAGATTCAAAACCAGCACTTAAAAGAGAAACTTGATAAGTATAACTATCTTCTGGATAAGTAAATATGAAATCTTTCACTTTTTCTACCTTTTCTTCTAAAATATCCCCATAGCGATCAAAAAAAGTTATCTTGGTATAAACCCCATTTTCAGGCTGGCAATCAAAAGCCAGTGATAGTTGATACTCCTGATTTCTTTTTAGTAAGGGAAGCTGGGGCTGAGTCCGTGCAGCCTGGTAATTGACACTAGAAAACCAAGTCTTGAGAATCTCACCAGATGGCAATAGAGGATTATAGAGACGGACACTTTTGTCAGGAAAATAAGATACAGTTGATCCGTACGTATAAGTCCCGCCAACTTCTCCCCAATGAATAGACTGTCTCTGTGTGATAATCATTCTTTCTCCCTTCCAAAACCACTTGCTAGTACCATCCGATAAAAGTGGATAAACCAAGCAACATTAGTATCTGTATCATCATTATGTCGTCCAGCAGTTCCTTTAGACAAAATCTTGGCACCTGTATTACATAAATAAGTAACTAGTTTCTCATAAGCTTGAGGATCCATTTCTTCATCCTTCATATAGGACAAACCAAAGGTTGTCTTTGAAAAATTTGCTTGTTTAAAGATTTGCCAAAATCGCTGATCCAACTCCGTCATATCTTGCGAACTTGTCCCACCTGTATGGTGAATTAAGCAATCAAAAGCCAAGTTAGAGACACCCGGTGCGTCCAAACGTCCACGGCTAGCTATGGTTCCTAAATTAGCCAAGGGCTTACCAACTATGATGGCATGAGGTTCAAAAGAAGCACCATAATAGAGAGCCGGAAACGTTCCCATAGAAAGGCCTGATAAAATCAAATCCTTGTGATCAAAGCCTAAATAATCAAGATAATGAGCAATCGTCTCTTTGACCTTGCCCTCTAGCTCATCCGTTCCCAGATAAAAAGCTCCTCCTTCTAATCGAGGGTCAGAGAACAGAATGAAGGGACACTTGAAATTTTGCATCATCCAGTATCCTTCAAATCCCTCGGCAGGTCGAAAACCAGCAAAATAAACAGCCAAAGGCGGTTTAAAATCACCTGGATGGAAGAAATAGTTTATTTCATCACGCTTGGAATCATGTAGGATATTTCCACCCAGTACAAACTTCCCAAATTGTTTTCGACTCCAACGTTGGTGCAGATTACCTAGTTTGATAGTTCCATGCCCTCTTGCTTCAACAGATATCGAAAGAAAGTAATCTCCGTCTCGACTATCCATAACAAGCGCTTGCTCCAAGTCTTTTTCAGACACTATGATATCTTCAAACATATCATCAACAGACCCACTCCAAATTTTACGGATTACTAAACGAAAGTCACAATTTCCTTGCTTTTCATATTCGAGCCACAACTCAATAGGAAGTGTTTTTTGAACTACTATATTATAAGCCCAAAAGGCAAGTTGAGAAAAATCTTGTCCAAATCCACCTTCCAAACTCACATAATCCAATCCTTGATAAGAAAGAGCTCCTGTAAAATTTGGATTCACTTGTATCGTCGAAGGAAAGAGTTTATCACCATATCCACCACCAAAAAGAGATTTACTCAAATCATTGATTAATTGTTGGGGACTTGAAAAATCAATTGCTTGTGCACATCGTTTTTTAAAAAAATCCAAAACCTCTCTATCATCTGTTTGTAGATTCTGGTTATAAAATAAAGTATAAGGTTCAAAATATTTCACAAAGGAAAATAAGTCTTTGGCATACTGACCATCTTCTATTAAAACGGCATGAAAACGGCTAATATCCTCTTTTTCTATTATTTCACGAAGGGCTACTGATGAATTGGGGTAAAAATGATACCAACTCATATTTTCAGGTATGTCATACTGATTTCCCCAATTGGTAAGTCCTATCTGTAAAATATTAAGTTCCTTTGACATTTTTAACCTCCTCTATCCATTTCTCTAATTTTTCAAGAAATTGTTGTCCTGTGTGCTCCTTAATCTTATCAATCGAATAAATCAAGGACTCATTCCACTCTTTCAACCTATCTGTATAATAATGTGCAGCCTTAGAAAATTCTGTCACATCTGCTAACAAATAACCATTTTTTAAATGTTCAACATAGACGGTTTCAACTAGGTTGATTTGAGGAATTCCTGCACTAATACCAGCTATCTGTGTGTAGAGATGAGGCTGTCTATTTAAATCCACAATCAAACGGACAAATTCTAGTGTTTTTATCAAATCCAACTCATCATTCAAGTTGACAAACTGTACGCGTAAGTCCTGGTGTTGATTTTCTTCCAGAGGATTTTCTGCATCACCATAATCAATCGCCTTTCCCAGACTTTCGGATTGAATGTTTTCTTGGATGAAAGACTCAACAACCCCTTCCACCTCATTCATTTGCTCCTGACTAGCAGCAAATGCTCCAAAAATCACCTCAGTATCTTTATTTTCAGCGACAAAGGCCAAGACTTGAAGTAGAGCTTGGTTATCAATTCCTTGCTCAAAATCCAGTTGATAATAAATGATAGATTCTTTCTTAGTTTGGCTTCTCCCCAATCGTAAGCGAGTGTCAAAAGGTGATAAATGATGAAATTGATGCATTCGTTCAGGGTATAAATCCTGTAACAATCGTAAACTATCTTCTCTATCCACCAAAATCAAATCAGACTTTTCAAAAGTTGAACCTAAATCTCTAAAGGTATCTTGAGGATTACGCCCAATGAAAAGACTCAACAGTTTCGGATTTTCTCTAGGTAAACGGTCTAATACCATCTGGTCATGATGAGAATGAGAAGGAACTATAAAAATATCCTTGTTCTTCACATACTTTTGCAGATAATTCTCAAAAAATTCTGCCACCAAATCTCCCATGTCTTGATAGCTGAGAGCTTTAAAGCGATAACCAAAAATTGGATTGACTTCTACCCGTCCTCCTTCTTTTAAATACTCTCTAAACTGCCACACTCCCTTTGGATTCAGATATTCTTGATAAGCTGCTTGCCCATCTTCAAAAAAGATAACACTCGACACAAATCCACGATCATCCATGATATAGTGCATATCTACTTGACCATTCGGTTTAAAATACAGTATATCACTGATGAAGCCTTCGACTCCATGTTCAACCTTAGCAAATTTCTTCCCATTTTTTTGAACGATAATCGTAAAGGGACTATAAATAAATTCACAGTCATTATCCCACTCAATATCTCTAATGGTTAAAACTTGGGTATGAAGATTATGAAAATCCTGCATAACATCAAAAACAGAATATGTTGCTGTTTCCAAAACACCGTGCCTATGTAAAAAATAACGCAAATGAGGCTGATAAGCCAATATTAAAAGGTGAGACTCTATGTTCTGTCTTTGAAACAGTCGAATCTGGTTAAAGGTATCATCAAACTCTAGACGAAAATGAGAAAAATACCAAGGAGTGATATTTGCATGCCATTTCCGCTCAGAACCATACCAAGCTGGAATAAAATAATACATAAAAGTCTCCTAAATCAAGGGTCTATAGGTTTCATTTAACCGTAGAGCCTTGACCTCGTCTCTAATTGTAAAAATCATGCCTCCAAACATCATAAACAAGCCTGGAATCATCGCCAATCTTAATAACTTTTCATCATACAAAACAAAAAGCATGGGACCACCTGCCATGATTACATTAAAGAGACCACCGATGACTGAGAAACGAAGGACCAACCGATTGATAAATCGACTAGTGTCCTCGCCTGGATAAATACCATAAATGTATTCTCCAGATTTTTTCATGCGGTCTGCAATCTCTTCACCATTCATAGTAACAAATGCAAAAATAATACTAAATAAAAATAAGACCGAAATATAAACATAGACCCACAAAGGTTTCCCAATCATAAATTCCTTTGATAAAGTCTCCAATCCTGAATGATCAGGGAAAATAAATCCCAGCAAGATGAATAGATAAGTTGGTACACTAAGAAAACTCATCACATACATATAGGGCATCCCGCCAGCAGGATTCAACATAATTTCAAGATAAGAATAGCGTTTAAAACGATTGTGAAGTCCTATCTTATTGACTGGCACTAGATAACGCGCACGATACATAATGGCAAGTAAATAAGAAAAGACAACGGTTAATAAAGCAAGTAACACAATAATCCCTGTTGGGATATGAACCAGTTTAAAAGTTTCAATAACATCCTGGGGAATATTGATGATAATACTAGATAAGAGTATGACAATAGATCCCCCAATCCCCATACTAGCATTCAAATCTGACAACCACACCAGAAAAAAGGTCCCTGCTATTAGTAATAAGGTATTCATAAATATAACCAAGACCGAAGAATAGGATGCTTGTATCGGCAAACTTAGAGAAATTGCCAAAGATTGAATAACAGCAATCAGCAAGGTCAGATACATTTTTCGACGATCTTGAATTTCAATCGCTGTAGAACTTAGCCCCAATTTTTTAGAATAAGAAAACATCTGCCACAAGATCATTGCAGACATCCAAGGTGATAATCCTATAGAAAAAATCGATAAACTTCTTAGATTTCCACCTGTTAGGGCGGCTGAGAAGGCTAGGTAGGCCGTTGAACCACCTAAGAAGTCTTTGGAATTCAAATCAACAAAGGGGAGAGTAATACGACTTCCCAATACATAGATAAACAGTAGAAATAAGGTAGCTAGGCCTTTTTTTACTGCTATTGAGGAATAAAATTTTTTCAAAAAAACTCCCCTTTCTTTACAATTTTGTTCAAGAGCACTTTTTTAAATAGGCATTAATTTTTATTGGCTTTCATTTTTTCTTCTGCTTCAAAAAATAATCTCAATCTAAAACAAATATCTTTATATTCTTCAGTATCTGTTAATTGATGGTATTCTAAAGTTTGCTTATAATCTTTTAAAAGATTGACAAATCGAATACGCAAAACAGAAACATCCAAACCAGCCAAGACACAATCAGATATTTTTTTAGAAAACACTTCAACAATATCTCTTGCCCAAGAAAGATCAAATTCCGTTCTCATAATGCTTCCTGAACGTCTTCTATACAGATAGAGATTATCGTTTATAAAGACGATTTTAGACGCTAAAAGATAAAAGCGATGCATGGTTGCTTCATCATCGAAGCGACGACCATTTGAAAAGTGAACTTCATTAAATAATTCTTTTTTAATCAACTTAAATGTCGGCAATATAAAGGCTGAACTATTGAATTTCCAGTCACCTGCTTGACGGTTCATAATTTCTTGTATAGATAGTTCTTCAATACAAAAATCCTGTCCAGTTACATAAAAATAAAAATTTCCATCAGATTCATCAAAATTATAGTAATTTCCTATCACTATGTCCGCATTTTTCTCTTTAACTTGCTGATAAAGAGCTTCAATCATATTTTCTTTTACAATATCATCGGAGTCAACAATCGTGATATATTGTCCTCTAGCTTCACGCAGGCCTACATTTTTAGCTTGTGCTGCTCCCTGATTTTCTTGATGAAACACTCTGACACGCTCATCTTGCATCATAAATGCATCACAAATTTCCCCAGAATTATCTGTAGAGCCATCATCAACTAAAATAATTTCTATATTTTGGTAGCTCTGTCTTAGAATATGCTCGACACACTCCACCAAATATTTTCCCGTATTGTATATCGGCACCACAACACTAATTAATTCGCTCATTATTCTATCTCTATATTCTTCATTTTATCCACTAAATCATCCGGTCTCTCTATAGAAAAAATACCTTCATAGAGTCCATCATCCATACTTTTACGTGTTATGTCAAAAGCCAAGATTTTCTTGCCTCTCTCTTTTGCTCGCGTAACTACATCTAGGACTTCCCCACCCATATTAATATCCAGGTATACAGCAGAATCATCCAACAACCAATCGATTCTCTGGTGAAGAATAGATTGGTATAAAGTCATATTCGAGTAAACAGATAATTTAGTTAAATCTTTATTACAATAAACAGGGGCCGCAACATGAAAATGCCAATCAGGTAAGTGTTGTAATAAATACTCTAAATGTTTTACATCTGCACTCCATGTCACAAGCATCGCTTGTTTCTTAGATTGATTGCTTCTATCAAAAAAATTCAAACTGGAACGTTGAAAAGCAATCTCTGACCAATCCAAATCTCTATAAGCCCACCATAATTCACGTAGTCTAGATATGCTGTATGTATTCCACGGCTTATCATGACTAGCAAAGTGAACAATAACAGGTGGATTATCATCTAGCCGTTCACACTTCTGATCTAAACGATAAATATCAACACCAGCCATATAATTATATGTTTTATCTAATGCTAGCCAATTATCCTCAAAGTAAATATTTAAAATACTCTGATCCCCCAGATGAACAGCTTGATTCTGACCAGCAGCTAATTCCAATAAACTATTAACAATAGAATGCTCTTTCCACTTTGCAACATGCATTAGCAAAACACCAGAATTAAATCCAGATTTTCGTCCTTCATAAGCATAGACATCATCAACAGCTCCAATAAAATATCCTTTAAGATCTATCTCAAACAAAGTAGATAGTTCCCCAGTTACAATAATATCAGAATCTAGATACAATACTTTGTCAGACTCAACCACTTCTGTCGCAAAAAATCTAAAGTAAGAAGCATAGTTTAAATGTGGCCCAGTTTTATAACCTTCAAAAAGTTCTTTGTCAAAGTGTACATTGTGAATTGTAGAATTCACAACTTCCATTTTTCTCCCCAATAATTTGAACCATTCAGGAGCTATATCACTATTTAGAATATAAAAATCAACATCCCTATTGTGATATAATACAGACTTTATAGTCGTCTCTAAAGGAATAAGATAGGCATTATCTGCCGCTAATACAATAGATTTTCTCATACTGTTCTCTACCTCATATAAGATCTGATTGCGTCTACCATTTTTTCCGGAATGGAACTTGGATAGATACCTTCATATGAAATTTCAGAAAGATTCTCATAGCAAGTATTGTCAAAAGCTATCATTGGTTTTTTATGCTTAGCTACAAACTCATATGCATCTTCTAATTTTCTATCATGATTTAAATCCAAGTAAAGATCTGAAGTAATTACTATTTGTTCCAATAACATTGGTAAGGAATTTGGATATACGGTAACATTAGGAAAACGTGTTAAAGCCAGCAATTCATTTGCCATATTTGTATAAGCAACAATATGAAAATGAACATCTGGCAGTTGCTCCGCCAAATAATCTATTTTCTCTACACACCAGGAATTCGTTAAATTAACACATTGTAACTTAAATGGTTGTGATTTACTAGGATACTTCACACCCTTTGAAAACCATTCATTTAAAATAACAGACCAATCCATTAAAGAGTTTTCCCACCAAATTTCTCTTAGACGTCCAACAGAAAATTGATTCCATGGCTTATCCTGAGAAATATAGTGTAAAATTAGTGGCAGTGGTTCGAGTGGCATATCAAAAATAAATTGATGTTTAAAGGCAGCTGCTCCATAATCAAATCCTATTTGAAAATTATATTTGTCCTCAAGCAGGCTAAACTGATCTTTAAACAACATATTTAAAATTGATTGGTCCCCCTCCTTAACATTCTCATGTTCTTTTTCTGTTAATTCAATTAATTTTTGTCGAATATTTTCAGAGCGCCATTTTTTATTATTAATTAACAGAACCCCAGCATTGAAGCCAACTCCAGCTCCAAAGCAAGAACGAGCTGCGCCCAAATAATTTTCACCCAAATCTAATTCAAACAAATCGGTCAAATCACCAGTCACAATCAAATCACTATCTAGATAGAGAACTTTATCTTCTGTTACAAAATCTGGAATAAAATAGCGTGCAAAGGTCATATGATTGATATGAGGTAGTTTATTAGACCAGTTCATTTTATACTGCGAGCCAATTAACTTGCAATCAATCAAGTCTCCCCCCATCTCTTGTAAATAGATTCTTATTTGACTAACCCATTCCTGGGGAATGTCCTGATTGAGTAAATAAATTTTCAAATGACTATTGTGTCTACAGAGTGATTTCATCGCCGTTTCGATTTGTCGAATATAAGCGTAATCACCTGCAAATACTACTGCACGTTTGGTATTTCCCATTTTAAATCCTTATCATTTATTCTAACTAACATTATTTATTATCCTACATACATTAAACCAAATAGATTTTATTCTATCATCTTTACATAAAATCAATCTGTTCACTTACTCATCAAGTAAATATAATGTTTCCTTAATCCATTTCATCGTATCTGTTGCTGATAGATTTTTTCTTCAAGTTCTTTTTTTCTAAATTTTAACAGGGATACAAAATTATCTACGTATCGACCAACTTCTATATTTCGAGCAGCAAGAAGAGCTATAAAATTTTCACGTTGCTGTAAATCTGACTTTATAGCAATTAAATTAAAATGCCTGTTAGAGCTCCTAATCGTTCGATAAACGTAGCTATCTCTATTGATGTAAACTAGTTTAGGAGAAATAAGATAGATTTTAAACCAAAACTCCATATCCTCACCCAATCTTGTCAAAGTATTAAAACGAATAGCTCCTAGAATATCTCGTCTAACTAACTTTCCGCTAACAAAGCGATAGGTATGATCGAACGAATCTAAATCAATTAATTCATTTATTAGCTCTAAGCCATTAAAAACTCGTTTTTCATAGCCTCTTTGGAAAGAATGAACATACCAAGAGCCATCCTCCATCTCAAATCTTTTATAAGTTGAAACAGATACACCTGCTGATTCATCTATGATTGCATTATAAAGAACTTCTAAATAATCTTCCTCTACCCAGTCATCTGAATCAACAAACGTTAAATAATTTCCTCTGGAATATTCAATCCCCAAATTACGGGCAGAGGAAACTCCACCATTTTCTTTCCTATAGTAATGAAAACGGGAGTCCCTCTCTGTATATTCCTGACAAATTTCTCCTGAATTATCTGTAGAACCATCATCAATCATAATCACTTCAAAATTTGTATAAGTCTGTTCAACAAGACTTTCTAAGCAAACTCTAACATAACTTTCAGTATTATAAACTGGAATAATAACACTAATCAAAGATTCCATACATTTCACCTACAATCTTAAAATTATAGAATAAATCTTTATTTATCTAGCAATATAGTTGTTGGGCAGTCTCTATGTAAATCATGAAAATGTTTCTTTAAATTCCTGTTCATAATAGACTCATTTTTATTAAAAATATCTATTTTTTAGAGAGATAGCCACATGAATTTCTCTATTTATTTAAAAATGTTCCATCAAAATTGTGAACTCACTTATCATACTTATTCGTTATTCTAATATCCTTGCAACAATCTGATTGTTATAGGTTTCATCCTCAATAAATTCAATATCTTGGTCGAAATTATGTTCAGCAGTATGTTTATGAGAAAATTTAACCTTGGTTTTAGCACCCATCTTCATCCACTCATACTCTGAGTCAATATGCCCCACATCCAAAACTTGATATCCCATCTGACATAGATTATAACTCAGAACCTTTGCTGTTGGCCCCAACATACATAAGATGAGTCGTCCTTTCGCATGTTTAATAATTTCCTCTTGAATCTTATCGACAATAGAATAGGCGTTATGAGATGGACAAATAATTCGCTTCACGGATTTGGCCTTATCGAATAAATCATTTCCAACCCCAGAGCGAGATGTAAGCCCCTCCACAATCAGAATATCTCTATTCTCCCAAATACTCTTTAGCTTTTCAAATTGACCTTTTGCTTTACTCTTATCCTCATAATCAATGTAGGGACGTGAGATAAAGGTAGAGCCGTACCATGAACCTTTACACAACTCTTTATAAAAATCCATATAAACATTCATATGGTCTTTCCAGAATGGTGTAGCCCACCAAGTAAAGACAAAACGATCTTCAAAAGCATCAGGTAAACAAACCACTAATTTCTCATCACTCTCTAGTCCCACAATATGTTTTAATTGGTTAGCCAATTCTATATCATGATTTTGATAAGGTATAGGCCAGCCCCACATCAAATTGACTTCTCCGTCTCCAAAACGAACTAATGAAGACTTATTTTTGATAACATAATCCAGAGTCTGATCAATTCCGATAACTTTAATTGGCTTCTCTGGTTCTCCCAAAGTCTCACCTTTTATCAATGTATGGAGTGCTTGAAGAAGCCTTTCTGGATGCTCACTTGAATACAAATGCTGGCCATGATTCCCATTTTGCGAAGTATAAAATGCAAGCATTGGTTTATTCAATAATGATATCTCTTTGACAACCTCACTAGTGGAATTGTGGAGGTTAATATCCAAATAAACATCCATTTGAGATTTAAGTTGTTCAAATTGATCGCTTTTCACTTCAGGATAAAGCTTAACATTTTTATATTTTTTCGCTAGTTCATGTAAGAGTGGTCCCATTACCGTCCAAGCCGCTATATGGAAGGTTACCATAGGAAAATTCTCTACTAGATAATCTATTTTTTGCAATTCTTGAGAATTTGTCAAAGTTAAGCAATGGAAATCACTACCTGCATAACAACTTAGAAATTTTCCATCTCTCTGGTAATCTTTAATTGCTCTAACCATCACTGAAACTTCATCCTTTTTGAATACTAGATGACCAGTATTGCCATGTTTAGTCGCATCAAATGATAGAATTGGCTTTTCTAAGAGCTTCATATCCTCTAAAATAGTACCCGCTACTTGACCATAGTTAATGTCCAGATATAAATCTATACTTTTCTTTAACTTATCTAACACAGGTGGAACAATTTGGGGATGCAATCTCACATTAGCATATACCGCCAATCTTTTTAGCTTGTCTCCCATATCCGTCCAAGCAGCGATATGAAATACCACATCCGGTAGAGCTGTAACTAACTCTTCTATTCCTTCTAAATCTTGGGAATTTGTCAAAGTTAAACAAGAAAATTCCTTATCTAGAGGCGATATTAGTTCAAACTCTCCTAAATGGTGTTGTAAAATCTGACTCCACTCCAAATCATGAAATTCCCACCATAAATCACGGTAACGATTGGCTATCAAGGTGGTCCATGGCTTTCTGTAGGTCGTAAAATGAATCACCACTGGTTTGCCATTAAAAGCTAGATGTTCCTGCCAATTATTATACAAAGCCACAATATCATGTCCCACTTGTAAATTATAAGCTCTATCTAGCTCTAACCAATCATCTTGTAAGACCTGATTAAATATCGTTTGATCGCCATTAAAATGATCAAAACGTCCTTCTTCAACTTCTTTCGTTGTTAGGATAGACTGTTCAATTAGTCGTTCTTTTAAATCCTCTTGGCGCCATTTTTTATTGTTGATTAGTAGGACGCCAGTATTGAAACCTTGACCATTTACATCTCTAATCGCTGCGATATAATGTTCTTTTAGATCCTGCTCAAATAGACTATCTAATTTTTCATTAATAAGTAAATCACAATCCAAATACAAAACAGTATCTTCTTGTATATAGTCTGGAATAAAATATCTAGCATAGGCAATGCTACTAATATGAGCTTGCTTGGTCCAATCCTGAAAAATAGCCTGTTCAGGTAGTTTAACATCGATAATCTCACTACCTAACATGCGAGCTATTTTTCGTGGTTTGCGAAACCAATCTGGCATGATATCTTGATTTAAAATATAAATCTTAACATCTCGGTTATGGTATAGAATAGATTTTATGGTTGTTTCCAACTGTGTGGTGTAATTACGATCACCTGCTAATACAATTGTTTTATTCATTTCATTTCCTTAATCAATTCCCAAGTGATAGATTGCATCTACCAATAGCTTTTTAGTGAAATACCCTTCTTTTAGAAGATAGCTAAATGTCTTGATACGATTCGTCATTTCTTGATATTCTACTACATTCATTTTATCAACTATCTCATGAGCTTCTTCCAGACTATTTACCACAAAGCCCAAGCCTTGATCTACTATAAATTTAGCAGTTGACAAGCTACTTGGCACAATCAATGGGATACCAGCTGTTAGATAGGTACTAACCTTATGAGATATATTTAAAGTATAGTATTGGTTACTTTCTCCATCGTTTTGATGAGTTCCCCAGACAAGACCAAATCCACCTTTTGATAATTCTAGTAACAGTTCCTCATCTTTTTTCCATCCTTCAATACTAAGATTTCTAGCATTGGAACTAGCTTCTCCTTTATTTGAAAATACTCTCAAAAGCGTATCTTGAGACCAATTTTGTAAGTCTGGGAAACGCTCCAAACTTCCAGCAAAAAAAAGTTCTTTTTTAAAAGTCGGAGTGTATAAGGATAAATCATGAGGATGATCCCACATCCCTTGAATGAGAATCTTCTTTGTCGTCAACCCTTCTTCTATCAGGCGTTCTTTCATCTGTTCGGATGGAACAATCAAAACGTCCGATAGATTATACATGTACATATACTCTTTCATGAGATAATAGTTACTATCAAACATGAGGGGAACAACATCATGGATAAAGCAAACAATTTTCACCTGCATATCCTTCAGCTTATCAAACAAGACTCGATCAAACTCAAAGCCATTCCAAGTTGGAGACTGAAAGACTAGGATATCTCCAATTGAAATACTGGCCATAATGCCATCCAGACGTTTATTCATTTCAGAAGGGCTATCTGAAGCAATATTGTAAAAATAGATGCCAACCTCTCTGAACCCCAATTGGCTGGCTATTTTTTGAACAGCATTTTGCGCTAAGATAACCGTACTATCACCAGCCATGCCATATAAATTTGTTAAATGTAATTTCATACTTCTTGTTTCTATAATCATTAATTCCAGTAAGTCGTTCTTTCATTTTAAGTTCGTGACACAATTTGGATTCTACTCCCAGTAACTGCCAAATTTAAAATTTATCTTCGACTTTCTATTTTTACATGTCCATCATTATAAACCATACTGTTTGATGGAATATCATTTCGAATGAGACAACCTGCTCCGATAATGGTATTATCCCCAATAGTCACTCCTTTTAAAATCGTGACATTGCTTCCTATCCAGCAATCTCTACCAACTCTAATCGGCGCTGTAGTCCACTGCCACTTTTCAATTTTTTCAACGGTATAAATATGGTCGTGATCATAAAAACGGACACCTTCCCCCATCATGGTACCTGCCCCGATTTCAATTCTTTCCATACAGTTAAAACTACAAGAGTTATTGATAAAAACACCATCATGCAGTATTAACTTACCAGAAGAAACATGAAAATTTTCAAAATTTCTGCAGATGACATTGGCTCCTACAAGCAAGTTTGCCTTATCATCGATTTGAAAGACATTCCAAGTCCCATCTTGAATGATTTTTTCTTGATGATTGGTGCGGACTCTGACTTCATTCAGATACTCTCTCACTCTAGAAACCAATTTATCTGGTGTACTTGACAGAAAAACTTCCTGTCCTTGATTTCCATGGGCTGTATTATCAAATGAAAAGACAGGTTTTTCAGCCTGTACAAACCTTGATACAATAGCATCCACTTCTTGAAAGTGATTGATATCTAGTAGAAAGTCACACGTATTGATTAGAAAGTTTAGCTGTGCTTCATTTGTAGCCGTTAGGAGACGGACATTGTGTTTAGTTTCTAAGCTACGGATTTTCTCGGAAAACTGGACAGGGGCTGCAATATGAAAACAGATGTTTGGCAAGTTTTCAAGAAGATAATCCAACTGTTCAATCTGATCACTAACCGTCAAAATCAGAGCATCTCCTAATAGATGTTTTTCCTTCATTTGCTTATTTCTCTTAATTTTTCAATCATTGATTGAACTTGGTCAACAGCATATACTTCCTGACCAACTTCGTAGGATTTGGTATTTTCAAAGGATAAAATAGGTTTCCCAAATCTTGCAAATTGATTGAGAATTTCCTCTGTTTTTTCACCATGATTAATATCTAAAAGTACTTGGCTCGTTTCTACCAACTCATGATCGACATCTACCAAATAGTGAATCCCGTTAAAAATGGTCACGTTTGGATGAACTGTCAACTGTGCTAATTTATCACTGACCATTACTCTAGCTGCTATCTTAAACTGAATGGCTGGTAAGGATTGAATCAATGTTTCAATTTGTTCAATATGGTCTGAAGCTGTATAAATGAGACAAGTGAACGGTTCCTTTATAGGATAAAGGTGAGATTTTTGTAATGGATGTAAATGATGATTTTGTCCCAATTCTGTCCATTCAAGGCCATGGTAGTACCACCAAACATCACGATAGGTTTGAGCTGCTAAGTCCTTCCACGGTTTCCTATGAGAAAGATAATGAATAATACCAGGATAATCCTGACCTGCAGGTAATTGATAATCAGTGAACTGCTTATGAATGACAATATGATTATAATCAAAGTCTAATTCCAGCCATTTATGTTCAAAAAGCATATTCAAGATACTCTGATCTGCCTGATCCACCTTATCATGCCATTCATTGGTCAAATCAATCAACCTTTGAGTCATATTCTCTTGTTTCCACAGGTCATTATTGATTAAGAGAACACCTGCGTTAAAGATTTCTTGACCGAAATAGGCTCTTCCCCCGAAATCTCTAACAGCAGCCAAAGGATAATCTTGTAAGTCAGTATCAAATAAGTCATCCAGATTTTTCGTTACAAGTAAATCACAGTCCAAGTAAAGTGCCTTATCTTCTTTCACGAAATCGGCTACAAAATAGCGTAAAAAAACAGTGTAACTAATATCTGTTTTATAACGTGAAATTTGCTCAGACGTTACCCGACAATTAATAATTTCTGAATCAAACTTCTCTAAGCGCTTATTTAATTGCTTGATCCATTCATTAGGAAAATCGCTATTAATCAGATAAAAACGAAGCGAACGATTGTGATAACAGATAGATTTAATCGTGGTCAATACTTGGTCTACATAGGCATAATTCGCCGCTAGAACAATGGCTTTCTTTTGTGTATTCTTAGTTTTTTCAAGTTTGTCTAGTAGATATTTTTTTGTCTCAAACTCTTTATAGGTAGGCGTTTCTTCTAAGCCACTGACCTTCCCGTTAGAAAGACTCCCTTCTAACATCTGACGATAAATAGCTAAATGTTTTTCTAAAGGATATCCTAGACTGGCTAATAAAGTAATACGTTCAGACATGGCATCAACCAAGGCATGCATCCACTTTTCTGTCCAAGTCCTAGATAAACTATTATTTCTGATGCGATAAGAATAGATTCCTTTATGGATATAAACAATTTTTTCTGCCAACAAATAAATCTTTTGATTGAGGTAACCGTCCTCTCCTAATTTACCTATGTCGAAGCGTAACTGCTCGAACAATCCTGCCTTATAAAGTTTACCCCAAGCAGATATCAAAGCAAAACTCTTCATTTCTTGAGATTCATACAAGTTCTCAAAGATGGAAACATTGTCATACACTTTCTCATAATAGGAGTCTCCCAATATATGAAAGTAGAACATTCCTTCGCTTTCGTTGAAAGAATAGTAATTCCCAACTGCTATATCAGCCTGATATTCCACTATTTTTTTGTATAGAGTTTCTAGGTAATCCTGTTCAATCCAATCATCTGAGTCTACAAAAGTCACATAATCTCCGGACATATTTTCCAGACCGGTGTTTCGTGCAGCAGACAAGCCAGCATTTTCTTGTTCTATATAGATAATTCGGTGATCGATTTCTCCAAATTCTTGACAAATCTCGCCTGATGTATCAGTAGAACCATCATTAACGACAATAATCTCAATATTTTTATATGTTTGAGCAATAATACTATCTAGGCATTTTCTCAGATAGCTTTCCACATTGTATACCGGTACAATGACCGTTATTTTATCATCCACTAGCGTTTTTCTCCTTATATTTATTATACAATTTTTTAGTCAAAATTTCAGCTATATAATAGTAAAAACCCCTTGAAAATTCTACTTTTTCAAGGGGTTTCTATTATTTACGTGCACGAGTTAGTTTACCCTAAATTTATAGGTTATCTTACTCTTCTTCATCACGCTTACGACGTTTCGCAACTAGGCCTAGACCTCCCACAGCTGCCAAAGCTCCAAGGAGTACAGATGATTTAGAAGCTTCTGTACCAGTATTTGGCAATTGCTGTCTTGACTTACCTGCTGATTCTGATGGTGTTTCAGAAGATAATGTATCTGCTGAGGCTGACGCGCTTGTTGACGCTGATGTGCTTGCTGAAGCTGAAGCACTTGTTGACGCTGATTCAGAAGCGCTTGTGCTTGCTGAGGCTGAGGCTGATGCACTTGTCGATGCTGATTCAGATGCCGATGTGCTTGCTGAGGCTGAGGCTGATGCACTTGTCGATGCTGACTCAGAAGCTGATGTGCTTGCTGAGGCTGAGGCTGATG